>JANMOK010000254.1:0-2177 GCA_031369165.1 Paracoccaceae bacterium | reverse complement strand
TTGTCGGGAAACTTCTCCGCCGTTTCGCTGAGCAAGCCAAACACCGTGCGCGCCGTGATCCGCTGCAGCCACGGCATTTCCGCTTCAAACCCCAATTTGTCAGCAAGGTTGGAAAATGGGCGCATGGCGGGGCCTCCGGGTTGAACTTGACCTTAGGTTCGTCTCACAAAGCCAATTCTCGCCCGAAGCGCGATTTCACGCAAGCTTTTCGCGTGATGTGAACGCATGGCAGATAATTAAAGCGCCACCTTCCCCTCTCCATTTCATGGAGAGGGTGCCCGAAGGGCGGGTGAGGCTTCGCGCCCAGTCGAACCCCCTCATCCGGCGCTTACGCGCCACCTTCTCCACGCGGTGCAGAAGGAATCCTCAGGCCGCCCCGTCGGTAAACTGCAACTTGGCCAGCCGGGCATACAACCCCTTCTGTTCCACCAACTGCCCGTGGCTGCCTTCGGCCACCACCTGACCATCCTGAAACACGATAATCCGGTCGGCCTTTTTCACCGTCGCCAGCCGGTGCGCAATCACGATCATCGTTCTGCCCACCGCCAAGGCGTCGACCGCCTGTTGCACCGCGCGTTCGCTTTCCGCGTCCAGCGCCGAGGTCGCCTCGTCCAGCAACAACACCGGCGCGTCGCGCAATATGGCGCGGGCAATCGCAATCCGTTGCCTTTGCCCGCCCGAAAGCATCACCCCGCGTTCGCCGACATAGGTGTCGTAACCCTTTGGCAGCTTTACTAAAAACTCGTCCGCCGCCGCCGCCTTGGCCGCCGCGATCACTTCCTCGTCGCTCGCTCCCGGCCTGCCAAAACGAATATTTTCCCGCGCCGTATCGGCGAAAATCACCGCTTCCTGCGGCACCAAGGCAAACGATCGCCGCATTTCGTCGCGCATCATCGCGTCCAGCGGAATGCCGTCCAGCGTAATGCGCCCCTCATCGGGGTCGAAAAACCGCATCAGCAACTGGAATATCGTCGATTTTCCAGCCCCCGATGGCCCAACCAAAGCCACCGTTTCGCCCGGAAAAATCTCCAGATTGAGCCCTTCCAACGCCGCCACTTCCGGCCGCGCCGGATAACGGAACGTCACATCTTCAAACTTCAGCCGCCCTTCGGCGCGAACGGGCGCAGCAACCGGATGCACGGGATCCTTGATAATATCCACTGCGTTCAGCAATTCTATCAGCCGATCAGTGGCGCCAGCCGCCCGCTGCAACTCACCCCATATCTCCGACAATGCTGCAACTGCGCCCGCTATCATCACGGAATATATCAAAAATTGCACCAAGGCCCCAATGGTCATGCGGCCCTCGCGCACGTCGGTCGCGCCCATCCACAGCACCGAAACGATACCGGTGAAAATCAGAAAGATCACCGCAATCGTCATCAAGGTGCGCACGGCAATCCGTTTTCGCGCCGAATTGAACGCCGCTTCGGTCAGACTGCCAAAATGCGCCCGACTGGCCGCTTCATGGCTGAACGCCTGCACCGTTTGTGCGGCCAGCAAAGTTTCCGATGCCTCGCCCGAAGACGCCGCAATCATGTCCTGATTTTCCCGGCTCAAACGGCGCAATTTGCGCCCCAGGGTCAGCAGTGGCACCAAAACAAACGGCACCACCAGCAACACCAAACCCGCCAGTTTGACCGAGGTGAACGACATCATCACCACCCCTCCGATGAACAGCATGACGTTGCGCAACGCCACCGAGACCGAAGACCCGATCACCGACAGAATCAACGTCGTATCGGTGGTCAGCCGCGACAAAACCTCGCCCGTCAGGATGGTTTCGTAAAACGCCGGGCTCATGCCGATGACTTTGGCATAGACCTTGGTGCGAATATCGGCGACCACCCTCTCGCCCAATCTGGTGACCAGATAAAACCGCAGACCGGTGCCCAAAGCCAACAGCGCCATGATCACCAAACCGGCCTTGAAATAAAAATCAATGCCGTCAAGCCCTTGCGTGTCGATGCCGTCAATCACCGTGCGCACTGCGACCGGCAACAACAGCGACAAGGCGGCGGTGAACATCAACATGATCACCGCTGCGATAATCATCCAGCGATAGGGTTTCAGAAACGGCAAAAGCCCCGCCAAAGGTGCCACACCCTTGGCCGCTTCCCGCGTTGGTACTTCATTCGCTCCGAATGTCTTGTCTTCGGCCATTGCAATCCTTCGCT
>JANMOK010000202.1:0-14600 GCA_031369165.1 Paracoccaceae bacterium | reverse complement strand
CCGCGTCTTCGTTTTCGATGACGTTGATGCCCATTTCCGACAGCATCGCCATTACATCTTCGATTTGCTCGGACGAAACCTGATCGGGCGGCATGACGGAATTCAGTTCGTCATAGGTGATATAGCCGCGTGATTTAGCCTGCGCGATCATCTTTTTGACCGCAGCCTGGCTCATATCCAGCATGGAGCCTGTGGTTTCGACCGGTTCCTCGGGCTTTTGCTCGGTTTCGGTGGTGGCCATGAATGCTCCTTAAATCAATTTTAATCGGGGCGAATCACCCGATTCGGAATTGTGGCGAATCAACATGGCGAATCAGTGATTCGCAACCTGATTCTATTTGCGTTTCTTGACCCAGATTTGCCCATCAATCATGTCTTGAAGGTGGCGGGATCGGGCCAGATCAGGGTTGTCTTCCGGCTTTTCTCCCTCGGGTTCGGCGCGCATAGCCTTGTTGCGGGCCTCGCTGGCTTGGCCCAAACGCCAGGTTACCCCTTCATCTGCGATGCCCGACAGTTCCTCGGCGGCGTCCCTTTCCTCGGACTGGATGCCGCGAACAGCGGATATTTTGTACATTTCCTCCAGCAAGGCGGTCTCGGCCAATTCCGGTGCAGCAGTCGCCTGGATATGTTTGTTTGCACGAACATGCCCCAGTGACATCAACTTCACCAAAATCGAATTTCGTGTTTCCGGGTCAGGTCCCGCATGTGGGGTTTGATGCATTTGCGTCAAGAGGGTCTGACGAATATCCTCGAGATCGTGGCAGACAAACGTCAGCCGCTCCAGCCCGTTTTCGTGTTTCAACGCCAGCTCGGGGTGGTTCAGGCAGGCAGCCAAGATCACGCTTTCGCGAATGCGGGCGTCGCCGTCCTTTGCCCGCAGCAGCGAGGCACGGGTGCCTTGAGTTGCCGGTTCGGGGATGCCCTTGCGCGGCTTCTGGCCCTTTTGAATGGACAGGTTTCGCGTCGCGGGGCGGAACAATTCCAGCCGTTTCGCCCGAATGGCCGCCTCGTAATGCACGCGAATGCCGGGGTCTTTGATCTTGGCTATATTGGCCTTCAAGCTGCGGTCCAAAGCGGCGCGGCGTTCGGGTGAGTCAAAGTTTTGATCCGCCGTTTCGCGCTGCCAAAGCAGGTCAACCATCGGCCCGGCACCGTCCAGCAGCTGTTGCATTTCCCCGGCTCCCTGGGTGCGGATCAGGTCATCCGGGTCCAGGCCTTCGGGAAGCATGCAAAAGCGCAGCCCCTTGCCCGCTTCCAGCAGCGGCAAGGCAAGGTCCATCAAACGAATGGCGGCTTTAACGCCCGCCTTGTCGCCGTCAAGGGCGATAGTCGGTTCGGGGCAAAGCCGCCAGATCATTTGCAGCTGGTGTTCGGTTATCGCGGTGCCAAGCGGGGCGACGGCGGCTTTGAAACCCGCCTGCACGAGCGCAATCACATCCATATAGCCTTCGGCAACGACCAGCTTGCCGGTCTTGCCCGTCGCCTCACGCGCAGATTGGATATTGTAAAGGGTGCGGCTTTTGTCAAACAGCGGCGTTTCCGGCGAATTGAGGTATTTCGCCCCGTCATCCGCCTTCATCGCCCGGCCGCCAAAGGCGATGCAGCGGCCACGGGCATCGCGGATGGGAAACATGATGCGGTCACGGAAACGGTCATAGGATTGTTTTCCTCCTTCCGGCGGGGTCGCCAAACCGCTTTCGACAATCAATTTGTCGGAGATGGATTTGCCGCGCAGATGGGTCAGCAGGCCCGACCATTCGTCCAAGGCGTAGCCGATTTCGAACTGGTCCTGCGTCGCTTCCTTTAACCGGCGCGATTCAAGATAGGCACGCGCTGTCAGTGCTTTGCCTGTTTTCAACTGCAGGCGGAAAAACCCGACCGCCATTTCCATGACGCGGGCCAATTCCGACAACTGGTCGGTCTTTTCGCGTTCACGAGGATCGGATGCAGGCATCGGCACCCCAGCTTCACGCGCCAGAATTTCAACGGCTTCCATGAAACCGACACTTTCGGTTTCTCGAATGAAACTTACGGCATCCCCTTTGGCATGACAGCCAAAACAATAGTAGTAACCCTCGCGGTCATTGACGTGAAAGGAAGGCGTTTTTTCCTGATGGAACGGGCAGGGTGCCCAATAATCGCCCTTTCCCGCAACGGATTTTCGCGAGTCCCAAGTGACCTTGCGCCCCGCGATGGTGGAAAGCGAAACGCGAGTGCGCAGATCTTCGAGGAATCCGGTGGGAAATGCCATGATGTGAATATCGGCCTTGGCGCAAGTGAAGGCAAGGATTCGCCTTTCTCAGGGTTGTAACGCAATGTCGATTGTCTGGCGTTCTTTGCCGGTTGCGCTGTCCAAAATCCGGATGCGCTCGCTGCCTTGTCTGTCCTTCGTCACCAGTGCAATCCAATCCGAGCCTTGGGTGAATGCCAGCGTCGTTTCGCCGACAGGTATGGTGATATGCGCAGGCAAGGCAGCACCGGGGGAAACGCGCGTCAGGGTGATGACAACAAGCGCGATGATGGTTAGAAGCCCCAAGATCATGGTCGCCGTCAGAATTGTTACCAACCAACGCAGGTTCCGCAGCCGCGGCGGCTCGCTTGGTTCGTTTTCCGGGGAATGAATACTGGTCATGCCTGATCCGATTGTCGTGAAGGTTTCCGACCATCCGGCCGCAAGGCTTGATAAGGCTTTGGCCGAAGCTGCACCAGTGGGCAGTGGCCTGAGCCGGTCGCGCTTGCAATCCTTGCTGGAAACCGGCGCGGTCACCCGCAAAGGTGGTGGTATAGTTGGCGCCAAAGACCGACCGGTCGCAAACGAGACGTTTTTGGTCGCCCTGCCCGCCGCCGTCGATGGTCGCCTGGTGGGCGAGGATATTCCGCTGCAAATCGTCTACGAAGACCCGCATTTGGTGGTGGTGAACAAACCTGCCGGGATGGTTGTGCATCCTGCTCCGGGTGCGCAGGCGGGCACTTTGGTCAACGCTTTGCTGCATCATTTCGGCGGCAATTTGTCGGGCATCGGGGGCGAAAAACGCCCCGGCATTGTACATCGGATCGACAAGGATACCTCGGGCCTGCTGGTGGTGGCCAAAAGTGACGCTGCCCATCAAGGATTGGCGCGCCAGTTCGCAGCGCATTCGGTCGAAAGACATTATCTGGCGATTGTGTGGGGCAGGCCGGACGCCGGCGATCCCCGGCTGCGCGGTTTGGCGGGAATCAACGTTGAACCCGGCGGCGTCATCCGCATTGAAGGCAATATCGCCCGCCATCCTGCCGACCGCAAGAAGATGGCGATTGTGCCGGGCAAAGGCCGAAAGGCGGTGACGCGGGTCAAGGTCCTGGAAAGTTTTGGGCCGACAACAAAGCCTTGGGCGAGTCTGGTCGAATGTCGCTTGGAAACCGGCCGGACCCATCAGATCAGGGTGCATATGACCTATGCAGGTCATGGGTTGATCGGAGACGGCGTTTATGGAGGCAAACGGGCGGTGGCGGCAAACGCACCAAAGGAATTGACCACATTTCGCAGACAGGCCTTGCATGCCGCAAGTTTGGGATTCGAGCATCCGTTGTGGGGTGAATGGAAAAAGTTCGAGGCGGAACCTCCGAGCGACTTTGAAGTTGTCCTTAGCGCTTTGCGCAACGGTTGAGAATGGAGGCCAGCGACCGCGACAAAAGGAAGCGACTGTACACCTGGACGCGTCAGAATGTCAGCAACGCGCTTGGTGACATCGAGCATCGCGATCTTGAAGGCAGCGCCTTGTCCACCTAAATTGAACACAAATATGTCGGCGAAGACCGGCATTGGGAGAGTGAGAGATGAGTTACGCCAATTTGCCGGCCCCGTCACCGGAACAAGGCTTGTCGCGTTATCTGCAGGAAATCCGCAAGTTCCCGATGCTGGAACAAGGCGAAGAATACATGTTGGCCAAGGCCTGGGTTGACCATCAAGACAGTCAGGCGGCCCACAAATTGGTGACATCGCATCTGCGGCTGGCGGCCAAGATTGCCATGGGTTATCGCGGTTATGGATTGCCGACAGCGGAAGTGGTTTCCGAGGCGAATGTCGGCTTGATGCAAGCAGTCAAGCGGTTTGAGCCGGAAAAAGGCTTCCGGCTGGCGACTTATGCGATGTGGTGGATTCGCGCCTCGATCCAGGAATATATCCTGCGCTCGTGGTCACTGGTCAAATTGGGCACCACTTCGGCGCAAAAGAAGCTGTTTTTCAACCTGCGCAAGGCCAAGAACAAAATCGGCGCACTGGAAGAGGGCGATTTGCGGCCCGAAAATGTGGCGACGATTGCGCAGCAACTGAACGTGACCGAGGCCGAAGTTGTCTCGATGAACCGTCGGATGAGCGGCGGCGACGCCTCGCTGAACGCACCGCTGAAATCGGATGGCGAAGGTGTCGGCGAATGGCAGGATTGGCTGGAAGACGAAGATGCCGATCAGGCGGCATCTTATGCCGAACGCGATGAATTGGATCAACGCCGCGAATTGCTGATGGCGGCGATGGAAGATTTGAACGAACGCGAACGCCACATCCTGACCGAGCGCAAGCTGAAAGATGAACCTTCGACGCTGGAGGATTTGAGCGAACAGTTCCATGTCAGCCGCGAGCGCATTCGCCAGATCGAGGTGCGGGCTTTCGAGAAGCTGCAGAAGAAAATGCGCGAATTGGCGCTGTCGCGCGGGATGGTTCCGGCGGTGAACTAAGCGTCACTTGGCATCTGCGGAAGGTCGCCCAATTTTCGCAATCTTTGTTGGCTGTTGACTTGCAGGCACAACCGGGGTTGGCTTTGACGAACATGTCGGAGGCCGACCGTGATTGCGCTGATCCTGGTCCTTTTAGTCATCGCTTTGCATCTGTATTTCATGTTGCTGGAAATCGTGCTGTGGACCAAACCACTGGGTTTGAAAACCTTTGGCAACTCGGCTGAATTTGCCCAAGCAAGCGCCCTTTTGGCAATGAATATGGGGCTTTACAACGGGTTTCTAGCGGCAGGTTTGACCTGGGGCCTGGTGGAAAATAGGAACGGCTGGCCGCTGGAAGTGTTCTTCCTGTCATGTGTCATCCTGGCCGGACTTTTTGGTGCCTATACCGTCAACAAGCGGATTCTATTCGTGCAGGCGTTGCCCGCAGCATTGGCCTTGGCGGCGCTGTTTTTGGATATTTGAGCCGGGCAGAAGCTGGCAAATTGGCACCAGCTCGCGCCGAACCTGTTGCATTTTCGTCGAAATAGTTTGCGATATGGGTGGCCCTGCGATTTTCCTGCCCGGACACATTTGACATTTGGCGGTGCGTACCAATGCGAATTTTCACGACGGTTTTCCTGGTTCTGGCAGGCTGCCTGCCGGTTTCGCCGCTGCCCGAACAGCCAGCCGATTTTGCTGTCTATGCCGCCGGCAAGGATGGCGGACACGTGGTTCCTGCAATAGAAGCAGGGCGTTATCCGCCCTATCTGCTGCGCTCCATTGTCAGTTACCCCAGCGCGGAAACTGCGGGTACAATCGTTGTCGATCCCGGCAAGTTTCACCTGTATTTTATATTGGGCGAAGGCCGCGCGGTGCGTTATGGCCTCGCGATTGGCAAAGAAGGTTTTGGCTGGTCGGGGACCGGCTATGTCGGTCGCCGCGCCCGCTGGCCGGGCTGGACGCCGCCGCCGGAAATGGTCGAGCGAAAACCGGAACTCGCCCGCTGGTCCGAGGGAATGCCCGGTGGACGCAGCGACAATCCGCTGGGGGCAAGGGCGTTGTATATTTATCAGAACGGCCACGACACGCAGATACGGTTTCACGGCACGATTGAGCCCTACTCCATCGGTCGCCGCGCCTCTTCGGGGTGTTTTCGGATGTTCAATCAGGACGTGATTGATTTGTATGAACGGGTCGCCGATGGAGCGAAGGTGGTTGTTTTGGCAGAGCGGCCGGTGACAATTGCAGCACCAACAGAAGGGTGACTGAGCGGCTCAATTTTACGAAATGGCAAACAGAAATGGCGAATTTGTAATTCAAAGTGTCGTTTCTGGTTGATCCCGCTGCCAATAACGGCTAGATGCCGCGCGGTTTCCGTCGGGAGGCACCGCAATTCAGCTGCTTGGAACATTTGTAAAACCGATGCACCGCGAAGGGATCCGCTTCGTTGCGGCCTTTGCTTTGGCGAGCTTTGGTCTGTTCTTCCTGTGGGCACCGCTGGGCTGGTTCGGCGTGATCCTGACGATCTGGTGCTATTATTTTTTCCGCGATCCGGTGCGTGTGGTCCCCGAACAACCGGGACTGGTTGTCAGTCCGGCAGACGGCGTTGTTTCGGCAATCGCAAATTCCATTGCTCCGCCAGAATTGGACCTTGGCGACCAGATGTTCTGTCGCGTCAGCATTTTCATGTCGGTGTTCAATTGTCACGTCAATCGCATGCCAGCTGAAGGCACGGTTGAAAAAGTGGCCTACCGACCTGGCAAGTTTATCAGCGCCGCACGCGATAAAGCCAGCGACGACAATGAACGCAACGGTCTGCGCATTGCCCTTGCCGACGGGCGGCAGATGGCTGTGGTGCAGATCGCTGGCTTGGTGGCGCGGCGGATTGTTTGTTTCGCCGCCGCCGGACAAAAGCTGAGGACGGGGCAGAGGTTTGGCCTGATCCGCTTTGGGTCGCGGCTGGACGTCTATTTGCCGCTCGACGTTTCGCCTGTTGTTTCTGTCGGCCAGACCATGATCGCGGGCGAGACAGTGCTGGCCGACTTTGCCGTTCCGGCCAACGCAACCATGACAGCCCGGAAGGACTGAGATTTTGCCGCATCCGCAATCACCCTCGGCGCTGCATGTCATTCACCTGCTGCCGAACCTGCTGACGGTTTTGGCCTTGTGTGCGGGACTGACAGCGATCCGGTTTGCGCTGAGCGGCGAATACGGTATGTCGGTCGCCCTGATCGTGCTGGCAGCGGTTCTGGACGGGCTGGACGGACGTTTGGCGCGAATGCTGCGCAGCGAAAGCGCCATCGGCGCAGAGCTCGATTCGCTGTGTGATTTTGTAAACTTCGGCGTCGCGCCGGCTTTGACAGTTTATCTCTGGGGCATGCAGTCCGCGCAGGGCCCTGGCTGGATTGCGGTGTTGATCTACGCCGTCTCCTGCTTGTTGCGGCTGGCGCGGTTCAATGTCGACAGCCGCGATGGGTCAATCTGCATGGACAAGACTCATTTTACCGGCGTTCCCTCGCCAGCCGCGGCGCTGCTGGTTTTGCTGCCGGTCTATGTTGCGTTCATAGTGCCCTCCGCACCATTGCTGCCGCCGATTGTGGTGGCTGTCTATATGGCGGCGATTGGCGCGCTGATGATCAGCCCCATGCCGGTACCGTCGCTGAAATCGGCGCATTTTCCCACAGAGTCGGTGCGGCTGGTTATCGTAGGATTTGTCGCGTTGGTGGCCGCGCTGGCGACGTATCCGTGGATCACGCTGGCGGGGCTTGATCTCGCCTATCTGGCATTTCTGGCAATCGCATGGCAACACCGTCACTTTGGCACGGCAGACAAGGAACTCTGATATGGAACTGCAAGCAATGCGCCGATCCTATGCCCGCTGGGCACCGATCTATGACCGCACCTTCGGGGCGGTTACCAATGTCGGACGGCGCAAGGCGGTGACCTTGCTGAACGAACTGGGCGGCAGGGTGCTGGAAGTCGGAGTTGGCACCGGCATGGCGCTGCCGAACTACCGCGTGGGAATGCAGGTCACCGGTATTGACGCCAGCGCCGAAATGCTGGCCAAGGCACGCGACAAGGTGGCGCGGCTGGGTCTGGTGCAGGTCGAGGACCTGAAACTGATGGATGCGCGGGCGCTGGAATATGGCGATGCCAGTTTCGACCATGTTGTCGCCATGCATGTAATTTCGGTGGTGCCCGAGCCGGAAAAGGTGCTGGCAGAGATGGCGCGGGTCTGCAAACCGGGCGGGACGGTGCTGATCGTCAACCACTTTGCCCGCAAGACCGGCGTCCTGTCGGTGCTGGAAAAACTGACCGCGCCCTTGGCCAACCTGCTCGGCTGGCACAGTGATTTCGAGTTGTCGCGGGTGCTGGGCGTGGCCGGAATGCACCTGGCCGCGCAAAAGACCCTGCCACCGTTCGGGATGATGACGCTGCTGCGTTTGGTGCGGGAATAGGCAAGCTAACCGCCCTTAGGGCTGCGCCGACGCTGATGGCCTTCTATGCATGCAGGCGGATTTGTGGCATAGTATTGTCGGGCCGCCTGGCTGATGCCAGCTTGACCCGAAGCAGATGAATGACAGGAACTGTTCATGAAAGCACCCCGGACTTTGATTCTGCTTGCCGCAGCGCGGGATCTGCGGCTTTTGCGCGGCGACGGTGTCGGCAAAGGGCTGGAAGAGCTGGCGCACCTGACCTGGGAAGACTTGCCCGATGTCGATTTCGAGTTTTCCGACCGGGCCCCGCGCGAGCGCGGCGGCGGGCTGGGCGGCTCGCTGCACACGATTGATCCGCGCCAGACCGAACGCGAAAAGGAGCGCGGGCGGATGGTCGGCCATGCGATCCGGGTGCTAGGCGAGGAATGGGCCAAGGGCGGATACGACCGGATCGTGACGTCGGCGCCCGACAAGATGCTGGGCCTGCTGCGGAACGCCCTGCCGAAGGAACTGGCCGACAATATGGCCGCGGACATGGACAAGGATCTGGTGAAAATCCCGCTGCATGATTTGCCGAAACATCTGGCGGCGGTGATCAAGTTCTAGGCCGATTCAACCCGCCAAATCCGCCCGATCCGGCTTGATCGCGAATCCGCTCACTCGTCCATCCGCTCCAGCTCCTCAATCATTCCCGCAATCAGCCCGATGCCTTTGTCCCAGAACTTGGGGTCGCTCAAATCCAGCCCGAAAGGGGCGAGCAGCTCTTTGTGGTGCTGCGACCCGCCGGCTTTCAGCATGGCGAAATAGCGGTCTTTGAAGCCTTCGGGGTGTTCTTCGTAGGCGGCATAAAGCGCGTTCACCAGACCGTCTCCGAAAGCATAGGCATAGACATAAAACGGCGAATTGATGAAATGCGGGATATAGGTCCAGAAGGTTTCGTAGCCCGGCATGAATTCGAAGATGGGCCCGAGGGATTCGGTTTGGACGGCCATCCAGATGGCGTTGATTTGGTCGGGGGTAAGTTCGCCGGTCGACCGCGCCGCGTGCAAGCGGCATTCAAAATCGTAAAAGGCGATCTGGCGGACGACAGTGTTGAGCATATCCTCGACCTTGCCCGCCAGCAGCCGTTTGCGGGCGGCTTGGTCGGGCGCTCGTTCCAGCAAAGCGCGGAAAGTCAGCATTTCGCCGAAAACCGACGCGGTTTCGGCCAGGGTCAGCGGCGTATCGGCCAGCAGTTCGCCTTGATCGGCAGCCAAGACTTGGTGCACGCCGTGGCCCAGCTCGTGCGCCAGCGTCATCACGTCGCGCGGTTTGCCAAGGTAGTTGAGCATGACATAGGGATGCACGTTGGTGACAGTGGAATGCGAGAATGCGCCGGGAGCTTTGCCGGGTTTGACCCCGGCGTCGATCCAGCCGGAATCGAAGAACTTGTCGGCGATTTCGGCCAAGCGTGGGTCGAAGGCGGCATAGGCTTCGATGACGGTTTTGCGGGCATTGACCCATGAAACAGGGGTGTCGTCCTCCTGCGGCAAGGGGGCGTTGCGGTCCCAAACTTGCAGTTTTTCCAGACCCAGCCATTTCGCCTTCAACGCGTAGTAGCGGTGCGAAAGTCGTGGGTAACCGGCGACCACAGCGTCGCGCAGGGCCTGCACCACTTCGGGTTCGACGTGGTTGGACAGGTGGCGGCCAAGCTGCGGGTTGGGCAGCTTGCGCCAGCGGTCCTCGATCTCCTTCTCTTTCGCCAAGGTGTTGGTGATGCGGGCGAACAGCGGGATATTGGCTTGGAAAGTTTTGGCAAGGGCCTGGGCACCGCTTTCCCGCTTGGAACGGTCTACATCCGACAGCAGGTCCAGGGTGGCTTCGAGGTTCATGGTTTCCCTGTTCACATCGAAGCTGAGGCTGGCCATGGTTTCGTCGAACAGCCGGTTCCAGGCGGCAGCACCAACTACTGATTGGTCGTGCAGGAACTTTTCCAATTCGTCGGATAGTTGATAGGGTTTCATGGCCCGCAAGCGGTCCAGCACCGGTTTGTAGCGGTTGAGGGCCGGGTTTTCAGCCAGCCGCGCGGCCAGTTCGGTGTCGTCAATGCGGTTGATTTCGAGGGCGAAAAACACCAGCGGCGTCGAAATATCGGTGATTTTTCCCTGCATGTCGGACATGAATTTGGCCCGCAATGCATCGGTGGTGACCTGGTAGTAGCGCAGTCCGGCGAACGACATGATGCGGCCCGCGACATTCTGGATTTTCTCGTAGCGCTGGATGCAGGCGAGCAAACCTGCCGCGTCCAAGCCAGCCAGCTTGCCTTCGAAATCACCACCAAAAGCCGCACATTCGGCCGTCAGCCACGCAAGGTCGCGCGCCAGTTCGGGGGCATCTTCGCCCTTGTAGAGGTCGGAAAGGTTCCAATCGGGCAGAGTGCCGAAGCGGTTGTGGTCGGGTGGGCTGGCTTGCATAGGGACGCTCCGGTAACGGGACTGACAATTTATACGGGTGGTTTTGAGCGAATTCTACAAATCCGTCGACCCCTCCTCGACCCCAGCTGGCGGCGGGTCGGGCAGGGCGCGCGCGGTCGCTTTGCGGCGGATCAGGATGTCGCCATTGGGCAGGATGATCGGGGTCTCGTAGTTGGTCAGGTCGCCCAGTGTCGCGCCGAAGGATTCGAGGAGCGGCGCAAGGCCGCCGAACAAGCCAAGGGCCGAATTGCGGGCTTCGTCGCTGAGGGCTTCGAGCTGGTTCTTAAGGGTATCCAACAGCGGGTCGGGCGTTTCTTGCCCGGCAGCGGGCATGGCGGTGATCAGCGTCGTGAACAGGATGAGACTGCGCATGGTGCGGATATGGGCATACAAGGATTGGGCCGCAAGGGCGGGATTGTTCAAACCTCCAGATCCACGCTCACCGGGAAATGGTCCGAGGCGGTCAGCAAAGCCTCGCGCAGGTCACGGTCGTCAAAGCAGGCGGGGTCGTCAAACGGGTGCCAGATGCGCCAGCGCGCATTGGTTGCGGCGGCCAGGTCGGGCGACAGCATGACGTAATCGAGCAGGGCGTTGATGTAGCGTTTGTGCTCGACGTTGTAGAAACGCGCGGTCGACAAGGCCCAGCCCTGGCGCGGGTCAAGCCGGATGGCGGCGTGGGGTTCACTGAGGCAGCGTTCGGGCTGCGCCTGGTCACCCAGCACGACTTCAAGCCCCGAGCGTCCGAACAGCTTTTCATAGCCGTCCAGCCCCGGTCCATCGTTGAAATCGCCCAGCACGATCAGCGGGTCTTTGGCATCAAGATGGGCGTCGATGCGGCGGCGCAGCCAGATACATTGCGCCAGATGTTCGCGCCGGTTGGCAATGGAGAGTTCGGCGATTGCCTTGGCGCTATGGGCACCGTGGGGTGCTTTGGACTTGGCATGCACACCAATCAGGCGAAGTGTGGCGTGGGTATCTTTGACAGTGACCGCCAGTTCCAAGGGCGGTTTGTTGAAAGAGATGATTTCCGGCGTGCCATCGACATCGACATCAAGGCGGAATTTGCTGTCAAATCGCGGAGCCAAGTCGCCGTCGCTGCCGGTGGACGGTGACCCTTGCGGGTCGTGGCGGACGGAAACTTTCATCGGATCAAACAGCGCCGCGATTTCCTGTTCGGTCGCGTTGGCAAAGCCGATCAGCGCCTTGGTCTGGCGCAGGCGGTGCAGTTTGGCGAAACCTTCCAGAGCGACCTGGGTGGAGTGGCGCGAGCCAGTGTTTGGGGCTTCGATGATGATCAAGAGGTCGGCGTCCAATCGGCGCATGACATCGGCAATCGCCAGAATCTGGTCGCGGCGACTGACGTGATAACGGGCCGAAGGCTCGTTATCGAGCAACAGACGGTCATTGGCATCGAACAGGCCGGTGAACCATTCGATGTTCCATGTGGCGATGCGGATCATGGCGCATTCCGGTGCCGGGTGATCTGTTCCCAAGCGTGGTTGATGGCGGTCAGCCGGGCGGTAGCAAGCTTGATCGCTTCTTCGGGCAGGCCGCGGGCCAACAGCCGGTCGGGGTGGGTTTCGCGCACGAGGTCGCGCCAATGGGCGCGGATTTCGTCGTAGGATTGGCCGGGCGTGACGCCGAGAACCGAATAGGGATCGGCAAAAGCATTGGGCACGTAGCGGGCGCGCAGGTTTTGGAAGATCGGCGGGGCGATCTGGAAAATGTTGGCGACTTTTTGCAGAAACTCATCTTCCGCCGGGTGGTAACCTCCATCGGCCATGGAAATATGAAAAAGCCCTTCGATCAGGTCTTCCAGCGTTTGCTGGTCGCCCTGAAACATCCGGGCAATCGAGCGGGCATAGGTATCAAATCCCGCAACGTCTTGACGCGCGAGATTGTAGACCTGCGCGGCGCGTTTCTCATCGGCGGGGGCGATATAGAACACTTCGCGGAAAGCGGTGACTTCGGCGCGGGTCACGGTGCCGTCGGCCTTGGCCATTTTCGCGCCGAGGCCAATGACGGCGATGGCGAAGGCAACCGAGCGTTCGGGCGGGGTGGAGAGTTTTTCGAAAACAGCACTCAGCCCCTCGCCCTTTCTCAGGGCGGCGATGGCTTCGGTGATGCGGGTCCAGAGCGACATGGCTCTGGTTACAGCATCTTTTGCATCAGCACGAGGGTCAGCCAGCGGTCAAATTTTTGGCCGACTTCGGGCAGGCGCGCCAGTTCGGTGAAGCCAAGTTTGGTGTGAAAAGTGATACCAGCGGGGTTTTCGGCGGATACGCCGGCGAACATGGAATGGATGCCTGCGCTGCGGGCGTTGTTGCACAATTGTTCCATCAACAGTTTGCCGATGCCATTGCCACGGGCATTTTCAGCCAGAACAATGCTGTGTTCGGCGGTATGGCGATAGCCGTCCAGTCCGCGAAACGGGAAATAAGTGGCGTAGCCGAAGAGCGTGTCGCCATCACAGGCGACCAGGAAGGCCGGACCGCGTTCGGCGATGGCGATGGATTGAATTTCGGCGCTGGTTGGCTGCGATTTGAAGCTGACAGTTGTGTCGCGAATGATCGTGTTGGTCAGCACGGCAATGGCCGGTGCATCGGTGGGCTTAGCTTGGCGGATGATCATGCGGCTGATTTCCTCAACAGACGGGGCATTCAAAACATTGTGGCACGCAAAGGTCCACGCTTTGGGTTGCGACAATTTTGCTCTCGTTAGTTTGGTCAGGCGTGTACCTCGAAATACAACAATGAATGGTCAGAATAATCCTTGATCCATTTGTCTTTCGCGGCGGCTGTGACTTGGTCAACCCAGCCGCGCACATCGACTTGCGCCTGATTGGCGAAGGCTTTGAAGTTGAGGTTGGTCGAGGCGAATACATGGTCAAGCGGCGCGTCCGGATTGGACGCACCGCTGCCGTTTGACCACGAATTGGCGTGCGTCTTGGCAAGGCGCCGCATGTTGACCGAAGCTTTTTTGGCATACTTGTCCCATTTCGCCAGTTCGGTTGTGATGTCGATGTTGTGGCCAAACGGATATTCCATGCCCATCGTGTTGAGATCCCCCAAAAAGATGTAGCGCGACTGCCCCGCCCCGCCTGCGGCTTTGTCCAGAACCTTGCGAAAATCCATCGCGTGTTCCAGCATATCATCGCGCAGCCCCATGCCGCGCGGGCTGGGGTTGCTGGCCAAATGCAGGAACATCAGTGCGAAGCTGGCGTCGCCAACGGTTATTGTCGCCAGAAGTCCGGGCCGCATATGGGTTGTTCCCGACATGAATTCAGTGCGTTGGGTTAGAAACGCCGTCATTCCTTTCTTGACGCCAACCAAAATTTCCTGGGTCCGCAAACCTTCGGTGATCTGGAATGTATAGCCGGGCATTTTTTGAACAATTGTCGAAAAAATTTCCTTGCCTTCGACCTCATAGAGGCCAAAAACATCCGGCGACTGGGCGTCGAGAAAATCAACAACGCGAGAAACTCGGCTGGCGTCGCCCTTGAAATGTTCGACATTCCAGGATGCGACGGAAAACAGCTTGGCCACAATGTCCCCCCAAAATTTCGATGTTCAATGGACCAAGTCTAGCACAACGCGCAGGCGGGTTCAGTGATTTTTGCAACATTGCCGGGCAGGGCCGAAATGGCTAGCTTTGGGCCAGCGAGGGTTGAAATGTCTGCATGGGATTTCTGGATCGACCGGGGCGGGACGTTCACCGATATTGTGGCGCGAGATCCCTTTGGCGATTTGCATACCCGCAAATTGCTGTCCGAGAACCCTGAGCTGTATGACGATGCGGCACTGCACGGAATAAGTGGGTTTCTGGGGCTAGCGACTGGTGCGCGGATACCAGCGGGGCTGGTGACCTGCGTCAAGATGGGCACCACGGTGGCCACCAACGCCTTGCTGGAACGCAAGGGCGAGCGGGTGGTGCTGGTGACGACGCGGGGTTTGCGCGACCAGATCCGGCTGGCCTATCAGCACCGGCCAAAGCTGTTTGACCGCCAGATCGTACTGCC
>JANMOK010000174.1:0-5749 GCA_031369165.1 Paracoccaceae bacterium | reverse complement strand
GGCGAAATATTTCACCGTAACTCAACGCGAGCTTGGCCAATTCTTTTGACAAGCTTACTGTTAGACTTTGGCATATCCGGGAGTTCCGCCGATGATCTTAGATCGATTTCGCCTAGACGGAAAAATTGCTTTAGTCACCGGCGCATCGCGTGGCATCGGGCTGGGCATTGCGCATGCTTTGGGCGAAGCTGGTGCCCGATTGGTAATTTCATCGCGTGCTGCATCGCCTGACGCGGTAAAATCGCTCACCGACGCCGGCTACCAAGTTGACCATATCCAGGCCGATCTCGAAGTTCCCGGTGCGGCAACCAAACTGGTGCGGCAAGCGACGGAATTAACTGGCAAGCTCGATATTCTGGTCAACAATGCCGGTATTGCCGATCACGGTCAGACCGAAACCTTTGCTGCTGCGCGGTATCGGCGAATGATGGCAATAAATCTGGACTCGGTTTTTGAAGCCTGCCAAGCGGCCCTAACCCCTATGCGCAAACAAAAGTCGGGGGTCATTCTGAACATCGGCTCGATTTCGGGTTTGATTTCAAATGTTCCACAGCCTCAAGCTGCGTATAACGCCTCAAAAGCTGCGGTTCACATGCTGACCAAAAGCATCGCCAGCGACTATGCCGCCGACAACATCCGCGTCAATGCCATCGCACCGGGGTATATCTCAACCGACATGACGGCTGGTGGTTTCGCCAACCCGGAATGGGCATCGGTCTGGACCAATATGACGCCAATGCATCGCCCCGGCACCACAGAAGAAATCGCTGCCGCCGCGCTGTTCCTGTGTTCGCCCGCGTCAAGCTACATGACAGGCGAAATCATGGTGATAGATGGCGGCTACACCCTGCGCTAGTTGGGAAATCCCTTACAATCGCAACTCGCTGACTTTCTTGCGGATCAGCAAGATAAGTGCAGCAACCGGCCAAGCCATCATCGCCTGGATGAATATGTGCGTTGGATGGGCATTGTTTAGAGCCAGCCAAAAGGCAATGGCAAAGGCAAGGACCATGCTGAGCAGGTAGAACGCCGTAACGGTCCGAAGCATATTTTGCCCCCCAGCAAACTGTGCGAATAACTCTACCTTAAATCTACGTCAGGAAAAGTTAATAATGGCTGAATTGTGGCACAATCGTGTGATTGTGGCGAAAATGTGGCGTGGCACGGCTTACGGCTCGCGTCCGCCATTTTCCACCCAATAGCGCCGCACAAACCCAACCGCTCCGCGACCGTGGCGCAGACCTTTGCCCCAGTTTTGGCCCTTGTCGGGCACAACATCAATCGGGCGCGGGTGGCCGTGAAAGGCGACGATACGGGTGCCTTTGGGTGGTTCCTTCACCGCCATGAAACGGTCCAGCAGTGCTGGTGCCATCAGGTGGCGCTTGAAGCTGATAACATCAGGGTGCTGCCAAAACCGAATGTCGCTGGCATTGTCGGTGACAAAACGTTGTTCGCTGCGATAATTGGCAGCGACATTGGCCGGATCGGCAATGAAACGATCATAGATTTGCGCCTGCGAGCCGATGTCCCAGGCGAAAACACCGGTGGCACCGTTGACCTGGTATTTGCGGAAATAGTCCGCAAAGCGCCGCCACTCGCGGATCATCACGATGCCGCCCTGTCGTTGCAGCATTGGCTCCAGATCGCCGCAAATGACGGAATCGAGGTCAATGAACAGGCAACGCCCTCGCAGGCCATACAAGTCTGCCTTGTGTAGCAACAACTTGGGCCAGCCACCGCGACCATAGTAACTCTGACCCAAGCCCGGATCGGGGATGGGATGGCATTCTATTGCGGGATCGATGCCCGCAGTATTTTCGGTCAGGCATACGAACCGGAACGGTGCTTGCAAATGCTTCTTCGTGGCGCTGAACAACACGTTCACATAATCCGCCGAATACAGCGTGCCCCATTTCATGCACATGACGATATAGGGCTGGGGCAAGGCGCTCTCCATTTGGATACGCCTTGCCTAAATCGGGAATGCGCTCAGTGCAACCTAAAGGCCAAGGTCAAGCAGGGCCTTGATTTCAGCCTCGCCTGTTCCCGCCACAATCCGCCCCAGTTCTTGATCACCCTTCAGCACCAGCAGAACCGAACGACGCGGGATATTGCGGCTGGTGGTGACCTCGTGTTCGGAATAAGTATCCCAATCTACCCGCACAAAGGTCATCGCTTTTTCATAAGCCGGATTGCCCTCCAACAGTCTGTCAATCACCCGCTCCTGCGCCTTGCAGGTGACGCACCAAGTGGCGGAATAATCGACAAACACGGTTTTTCCTTCTGCCAATGCGGTTTCAATCACGCCGGGTTCATACATTATAAAGTCCGCAAAGGCCGGTCGCGCGAGGATGATCGCAGCAGTAAAACTCAGGAAAAAACGGCGGTTCATGGTATCTCCATATTCAGAATCTAACGGAAAAGTCCTGTATCCAGATCGGCGAATGATCCAACACCCAGCCCTCGATTTGGGCGGTCGCACCGCTCAGAATGCCGACACCCACAATCAGCAGCGCCAGCCCCATGATTGGCCCAGACCACCGGGCAAGATTGCGCACTCGATCATGCAATGGCCAGCGCAGGCCATAGGTCAGCGCCAATATCACAGTTGAAACCCCCAAGGCGAAAACCAGCATGATCGCTGCAGCGTGAATCAGACTTTCGCCTTGATAGGACAAGGCAATCGCGCCGCCCAAAGTTGGCCCAACGCAAGGGCTCCACACCGCGCCCAACAAGGCTCCGGTCAAAGCTTGGCCGATCAGTGTGGATTGATTGACCTGGTTGATACCCGCATTCGCATGCGCGGCCATCCCGGCGGCAGCCAGCTCAAGGCGCTGCGCGAATTGCGGCACCAAAAGCACCACGCCAAATGCAACCATCGCCCAAGCCCCCGCGCGGGCAAGATCGTCGCTGCTCAGGCCAAGATTTTGGCCGATCACCGCGATGCCAACGCCAAATGTAACAAAGGCAATCGTCATTCCCGCTGCCAATGCCAACGGCCCTCGCTTGTGCGCCTGCAAAGCCGAGGCCAGCACAATGGGCAATACCGGCAGAATGCAGGGGTTGATCAGGGTCAAAAGGCCGGCGAGGTAGGCAAAAAAGTAAATCATCCGGCCAAGATAGAACGAAATGGCCAAATCGCCAATTCACCTTGCGCCAAACATTCGTCACGCTCGCGTTAGGGATGGTTTCACCTGGCGGCTCAACTGCACCGCCAAAATTCCGGCCATGATAACCGCTACGCCAAGAATGTCGCGCCGGCTGACGTGTTCACGCAGCAAAAGCGCGGCGACGGCAACGCCCAGGAATGGGTTGAGGAAATGGAATGTGGCAGCCCGGGTTGCGCCAATGCGGTCGACCAGTTTGAACCAGACAAACGTCGCCAAAAGACCAGGGACGAGCGTGGTGTAGAGGAAGGCCAAGCCAAGGGGCAGCGTCCAATTGACCGTCCATGTCTCGGTCAGCCACGCGACCGGCAACAGCAACGCCGAGCCGACCAGCATCTGCAATCCAACGATCATCAACAAATTCCCGCCCGCCGAAAACCCGCGTACCAACAGAGTTGCAGCAGATAATGCCAGCACGCCGCCTATGCACAGCGCTACGCCTGTGGGGTCTGCCCCGCCACTTAGCCGGGCGGACATGACGATCAACACCCCAATCAGACCTGCGCCAAGGCCAAGCCAACCCAAACGACCCAGCCTTTCGCGGAACAAAACCCAGCCCGCCGCCGCCACGACCAGCGGCAACAGGCTGGCGATGATGACAGCCACACTGGCATCGATCCACTGGATCGCGACAAAGTTGAAACCCAAATAGACGGCGTTCTGGAAAATACCAAACAAGAACACTGCCAACCAACCGCGACGATCCAGCCTGATACGTTGGCCCAAAGCAAAGGCCATACCAATTGCCAACACGCCCGACATCAGAAAACGCGCCGTCAAAAACAAAAACGGCGGCGCGTCGATCACCGCAAAACGGGCCGAGGTGAAGGCCGAGCTCCACATTGCGGCAAATGCCACGCCCATCAGGATTGCGCGAAGATCCAAATACTGCCTCCGGAATCAAAACAGGCCGCGTTTGACGCGACCTGCCTTGGCTACTTCCCAACCGAAGCTGGGGTAAAGCTGCCTGACTTAATCAGGCGTTGATAACGTCTTTCAATGCCTTCGCGATTGTCACTTTCGCCACTTTATCCGCTTCTTTTTTCATCTGCTCGCCGGTCGCTGGGTTGCGAACGATGCGGGCGGGGCGGGCGCGGCAGGCAAATTTGCCAAGGCCCGGCAGGGTAACAGCGCCACCATTGGCGACTTCGTGGGTAACAACCGAGGTCAGAGCATCCAGAACGCGGTTGGCGGTTGCTTTATCAACGTTGGACTTGTCTGCCAAGGCTGCCACAAGCTGCGTTTTCGTCATTGGTTTATTGGCCATCGCGTTTTTCCCTGTTCAAGTTTGCTTTTCTTAATTCAATCCGATGCGGATTCGGCGCAACTAAAGCGGAAAGCCAAGCCAAAAACAATGCCGATATGGCCCAGACCCCTTAATTTCTTGGGAATCTCTCATTCGCTTGCAAAGCCAGAAGATGAGAAAACGTGAGTAAGTGCCCAGCACGCTTTACAAAAACGCGGTTTCCTCAAAGCTGCGCAGTTTGCGTGAATGCAACCGTTCCAGCGGCATTTCGCGCAAAGATTCCATCGCATGGATGCCAATGAGCAGATGTTGCGCTACCTGGCGCTTGTAAAATGCGGTTGCCATACCTGGAAGTTTCAATTCGCCGTGCAACGGCTTGTCGCTGACGCACAGCAAAGTGCCATAGGGAACCCGGAAGCGAAAACCGTTGGCGGCAATGGTGGCGCTTTCCATATCCAGCGCGATAGCGCGGCTTTGTGACAATCGCGCGACCGGGCCGGATTGGTCGCGCAACTCCCAATTGCGGTTGTCGATGGTGGCGACAGTGCCGGTGCGCATGATCTTTTTCAGCTCATAGCCCGAAAGGTTTGTCACGCGAGCGACGGCATTTTCCAGCGCCTGTTGGATTTCAGCCAATGCCGGGATAGGCACCCAAGTTGGCAGGTCGTCGTCCAGCACATGATCCTCGCGCACATAGGCATGCGCCAGCACGTAATCACCCAAAGACTGCGAATTGCGCAGGCCCGCACAATGCCCCAACATCAGCCAAGCGTGTGGGCGCAAAACGGCGATATGATCGGTAATCGTCTTGGCGTTCGACGGACCAACCCCGATGTTGACCATGGTGATGCCCGAGGAATCGGGGCGGATAAGATGATAAGTCGGCATCTGCGGCAGTTTTGCGCTTCTTTCCCCCTCGGTGCCACTGATCATAGTCACGACGTTCCCCGGCTCGATCAGGGCGTCATAGCCTGACATAGGGTCAGCCAAAGCCTTGTGAGCATAGTCAACGAACTCGTCCATGTAGAACTGATAGTTGGTAAACAGCACGTGGTTCTGGAAATGCGTCGGACTGGTCGCGGTATAATGCGCCAGCCGCGCCAGCGAATAATCCACCCGCTGCGCCGTAAACGGGGCCAAGGGCCGCGCCCCATCGGGCTGCACCCGCATTTCGCCGTTCACAATGTCATCGTTGGTAATATTCAGATCGGGCACGTCGAACACATCGCGCATCGGCAGATCAAGATGATCTTCAATCGCCCCTTCGATATAGGTGCCTTCCTGCATGGCGAAATGCAGCGGAATTGGGGTGTCCGACACGCTCACCTCAACCGGC
>JANMOK010000168.1:0-4784 GCA_031369165.1 Paracoccaceae bacterium | reverse complement strand
GGTCGTTTTCTTTTCCAGCGGGAACCAGCGTCAACAATCCCCGCGCCTGCCCGGTTTCGTTCAGCGAAAGGTGGGCGCGGATCATACCCGACAAGGCCCGCAGATTGGCCTCATCCTCCTGCAAAACGGCGGCATAGGTTTGGAAAGCATCGGCGGTGATGCCCTGCGCCAGCATTTCGTCGGCGGCATCCAAAGCTTCATCAAGGCCGCCGTTGCCGCCCAGTGCGATGATCTTGTCGAGGAAGGTTTTTAGCGCCGTGCCGGTTTGCGCTCCGACAAAACCGTCAACGGGCTTGCCATCGAGAAACGCATAGACCGCGGGAATGGATTGTATGCGCATTTGTTGGGCGATGCGCTGGTTCTGGTCAACGTCGATCTTGACGAGGCGCACTTTGCCTTTCGCCTCGGTCACGGCTTTTTCGATTGCGGGGCCAAGCTGCTTGCACGGCCCGCACCAAGGTGCCCAGAAATCGACGATTACAGGCACTTCTTTGGAGGCTTCGATGACATCGACCATGAAACTGGCTTCGGAGCCGTCTTTGATGAGATCAACGGCTGCGGCTGGTTTTGACCCTAGTTCGAGCATGGCGATTCCTCTTGGTGTTCGTTTCCCTCCATATAGGGCGGGGCGTGCCAGTCTGGAAGGGTCAGAATGCCGCTAAAAGGGCCGCGTGCCGTTGCAGGAATTGCTGTTTCGCGCCCTTCGGAGGAAGCGGGGTAAGTTTAAGCTTGGCGAATTCGAGATGCGGCTTGCCAAACAATTTATCGGCTTCGGCATTGGAAAATCCGGCAATCTGGGTGGCTTCCAGCCAGGCCGAAATTTTGTCGGCCTGTTTGATTTGTTTTTTGACACTGGCCGGAATTTCGGCAGGCAGGCCAAAACGATGATGCACGGCAGCAGCAAGGCGGTGGTCGAGGTCGGCATAACCGGGGCCAACGGCGGCTTTGACCGGCGAGATCATATCGCCGATGACGTATTCCGGCGCGTCGTGCAGCAGCGCGGCCAAGCGCCATTTGGGCGGAGCTGAAACAAGGTCGCCGAATATCTGTTCGACTAGCAGCGAATGCTCGGCGACCGAATAGGGAAATTCGCCGTAGGTCTGCCCGTTCCAGCGGGCGACAAAGGCCAGACCATGCGCGATGTCTTCAATCTCGATGTCGAGCGGCGACGGATCAAGCAGGTCGAGTCGGCGCCCCGAAAGCATGCGTTGGTAGGCACGAGGGATTTTCATCGGCTTTCCTCGCGAAAGTTTACTTGCACAAGATTGACATGGCTATTCCTTGCATAAGCGCAGCTTTACTATGGAACACAATCGCCGCTGGAGAAACCATCGACATCAGCAGCGATCCTGGAGGTGAATCGAATGAAAATTGGCGTTGGCTGGCTGACGTTGAAACCGGGAATGCGCGATGAGTTCATGGCACTGGTGCCAGCGTTCGCGGCGGCGACAAGGTCCGAGGCGGGCTGTCTGTTCTTCGAAATGACGCGCAGCATTGATGACCCCAACGTCGTTGTCATCGCCCAGGCCTTCAAGGACGAGGCCGCCCACGCCGAGCATGTTCGGAGTCCGCACGAGAACCAGCTTCTCCGCGATCTTGACCGGCTGGGGGCCTTTCTCAGGTTTCTGAATATTGATGCCTCGAACGTGGCACCTGACGAATTGACGTTTCCGGTTGCCCGCTAGGGGAAAATTTATACGAATTTGGGCTTGACGCGCATACGCGTGGTCAAGTGGACTTGACTTGGAATTTGTTTGCCGCACGTTAGTCAAGCGCGCTTGACCTTTTGTCGCTTTAAGCCCTTTCCGCCGCATTGTCGAAATCGATTGGGGGTGCTATGTCAGCCCGCTCAAAAGGCAGGCGTTCAAAGGATTTTCCCAATGCCCAAAGATTATTTCGTCAAAAACATCGACCTCGCCGATTTTGGGCGCAAGGAATTGGATATCGCCGAAACCGAAATGCCCGGTCTTATGGCTTTGCGGCGCGAGTTCGGCGACAAGCAGCCGCTGAAAGGTGCGCGGATTGCCGGGTCGCTGCATATGACCATTCAGACCGCAGTTTTGATCGAAACGCTGACGCATCTGGGTGCCGATGTGCGCTGGGCCAGTTGCAACATCTTCTCGACCCAAGACCATGCCGCGGCGGCGATTGCCGCTTCGGGTGTGCCGGTGTTTGCGATCAAGGGTGAAAATTTGGAGGAATACTGGGATTATTCCGACCGGATTTTCCAGTTTGCCGAAGGCACCGCCAACATGATTTTGGACGATGGCGGCGACGCGACGCTGTATATTCTGATGGGCGCGCGGGTTGAGGCTGGTGAGACTGGTTTGATCGACGTGCCGACTTCGGACGAGGAAGTTTGCCTGTTCAACCAGATCAAGAAGCGCCTGAAGGCTTCGCCCGGTTGGTTCACCCAACAACGCGACGCCATTCGCGGTGTGTCGGAGGAAACTACAACCGGCGTGCATCGGCTGTATCAGTTGATGGAAAAAGGCCGGCTGCCTTTCCCGGCGATCAACGTGAATGACTCGGTGACCAAATCGAAATTCGACAACAAATACGGCTGCAAGGAATCGCTGGTCGACGGCATTCGCCGGGCGACAGATACGATGATGGCGGGCAAGACCGCCGTGGTGCTGGGCTATGGCGATGTCGGCAAAGGCTCGGCCGCCAGCCTGCGCGGGGCCGGGGCGCGGGTGAAGGTGACGGAGGTCGATCCGATCTGCGCATTGCAGGCGGCAATGGACGGCTACGAGGTAGTGCGGCTGGAAGATGCGGTCGAAACCGCCGATATTTTCATCAGCGCCACCGGCAACAAAGACGTCATCAAACTGGACGATATGCGACGCATGAAGGACATGGCAATTGTCGGCAACATCGGCCATTTCGACAACGAGATTCAAGTCGCCGCCCTGCGCAACCAGAAATGGACCAACATCAAGGAACAGGTGGACATGATCACCTTTCCCGATGGCCGGCGGATGATCCTGCTGTCTGAGGGTCGGCTGCTGAACCTGGGCAATGCCACCGGGCACCCGTCGTTCGTGATGTCGGCGAGCTTTAGCAACCAAGTTTTGGCGCAGATTGAACTTTGGACCAAGCATTCGGAATACGAAAACAAGGTCTATATCCTGCCCAAACATCTGGACGAAAAAGTCGCCCGGCTGCATCTGGAGAAAATCGGCGTGCGGCTGACCGAACTGAGCAAGGATCAGGCGGACTATATCGGGGTGGACAAGGCTGGTCCGTATAAGGCCGATCATTATCGGTATTAAGCTGGTTAAGAAAACCTCAATAGAATCAAGTCAATGCGCGGCATTTCGGATTTGAAATCGCGGCGCATTTCTGTTTTATAGGGTACACGGTGACGCCGACAGAAGTTGGCACGAAATCATAGCCGCCGTGAAATCCCATCAAACAGTCCCCCCAGTTACTGGGTTTCGCGTCGGTCAGGGTGCGTGCAAGATTGATTTGCGCGCGGGTGGTTGAAGGGTTCGCCAATGCTGGCGGACCCTTCGGCATTGGCGCTGGGTTTTGGCGTTGCACCGTTTTCGCGCTATGCGGCATTTTGGCGTAAGGTGCGAATTTCGCGCACCGCTTTCGCCGGCCCACAAACGACACCGTTGCAGTTCGGTTTGAACCCCACCCAATGTCTGGTGCCCCGGCCACCACACCGCTTGCATACCGTCATTGCGAACGCAGTGAAGCCACCAAGAAACGCCGCAATTATCTTGCTGCGCCCAAAATAATGGCTAACCTGAATCCGCTCAAAACCTGCTAACTGTATTTGAGAAATGCAAAAGGACGCGACCATTGGACCAAGATGTTTTCTATTCGGCCTGTGTAGAAATGCTGTTTTCCGACAAAACTGAAAACGTCACCCAGCGCATTCGGCTTGCGCATGCGGCTGGCTTCGAGGCGGTCGAATTCTGGCTATGGTCAAACAAGGATCTGGATGCGGTTGCGGCCGCGCTGAAAGAAACTGGCACCAAGGTCATTGGCTTTTGCGCCGAGCCGATGATTTCGCTGGCTGACCCGGCAAATCGTGCTGTGTTCCTGCAAGCCTTGCCCGCGTCCATTGCCGTGGCGAAACGATTAGGGGCAGCATTTCTTTATGTGCAAGGCGGCAGTGTTTTGCCCGATACCGCTCGCGAGGCTCAAACAGCGGCGCTGACGGCGTGTCTGCTTAGGGCCGCCGATATTTTGCAAGGCAGCGGCGTAACGCTGCTGCTGGAACCGGTCAGCGACGCCAAGAACGGCTTCCTCGAACGCGCGGCCGAGGGCATTCCCATCATTGCGGCGGTAAATCGCCCTGAAATCCGTTTGTTGCTGGACATTTACCACGCCGCCGTTGCCAAGGAACAGGTCGCGGAATCCATCGGCGCAAATACCAACCTGATTGGCCACGTCCACATCGCCGATCACCCCGGCCGCCGCGGACCCGGATCCGGCTCTCTCGACATTGCTGGCACAATAAAATGGCTGCGAGATCAAGGCTACAGCGGCCAGTTCGGGCTGGAACATCATCCCTGATTATTTGAAAAGTAGGGCGGGATGAATCCCAACCACGGCTTGCTACTTGCGAGGTCCTGCGCTGCGCCGTCTATCTGGCTTGGGGCCCGTGACCCAAGCCAGCCATGGCGTTGCCCCATGTACCTCCGGGGCGCTATAAGCGGCCCGGGATTCGCCTGCCGGCCCTCGGCAGGTGCATTCGCACCCGCCCCGGCAGGCTCATCCCTTTCGGTGTGGGTGGGGTGAGGTTGCCCGGCGGCGTTGTGGCTGAA
>JANMOK010000123.1:0-4560 GCA_031369165.1 Paracoccaceae bacterium | reverse complement strand
TCTGATGAGGAAAGCGCCGCCGCGCAGGCTTTCCTTGGCAAGGCTTTCGGCGCCGCAATCTTCCTGATCTTTGTCGTCCTCCTTGCCCAGTTCAACCGCTTCATCTCGGTCGCACTGGTGCTGTCCGCCGCGCTGATGTCGACCATCGGCGTGTTTCTCGGCCTTTTGATCACCGGCCAACCGTTCAGCATTGTGATGTCAGGAATTGGCGTCATCGCCCTGGCCGGCATTGTGGTCAACAACAACATCGTGCTGATCGACGCCTATCACCATCATCGCAACGAGGGCATGGATAAACGCGAGGCCGTAATCCAAACCTGCCGCGAACGCGCCCGCCCCGTGGTTCTGACCGCCGCCACCGCCATCCTTGGCGTTTTTCCCATCGCCTTCGGCTGGAACCTCGAACTGCTGAACCAAGAGGTCACCATCGGCGCTCCTTCCACTCAATGGTGGATCGCCCTCTCCTCCGCCATCGTCTTTGGTCTGTCGTTTTCGACCATTTTGACGCTGGTGGTGACGCCCGCTGCCCTGATGGTTTTCACCCGCAAGAATCCGGTCAAAGGCCAGCGCAGCTTCCTCGCCCGCTGGTTTGGCTGGCTGGCGTTCTGGAACCGTCGTCGGCCTGCAAAAGCCCAGCCGATGCCCGCCGAATAACTTTTCCGCTGCCGCCCTTAAACCCGCTGTCCCGGACTTGATCCGGGACCTCCTTTTGCACGAACGAAGCACCAGACAGAAGACCCCGGATCAAGTCCGGGGCAGCAGCCATCCGAATAAGCCAATCCTGTCACCGATTTAATCTTCCCTACAGGCGCAATCCACCCTCAAGCGCCAGATAGGATTCACCCGAACCGCAATTGAGGTGAAATCATGCGAACAACAACCTACAGGACCATAACTGCCGCTCTGCTCGGCTCAACCCTTCTCGCCGGGGCCGCCAATGCAGGCCCGCTGGCTGATCTTGTCGATCAGGTCAGCCCTTCGGTCGTCACCATCCTCGCCAGTCAAAACGCCCGCGTCGAGCGTGAAATGCAAGTCCCCGAAGGCACCCCGTTCGAGGAATTTTTCCGCCGCTTCGAAGGCCCCGAAGGCATGCCACGCTTTGAACGCGGCGACCGGCCCACCCAAGGCATGGGTTCAGGCTTTGTCTTTGCCGCCGATGGTTACATTGTCACCAACAACCACGTCGTTGAAGGCGCGGATGAAATCACCGTCCGCCTCGGCGACGACCGCGAGTTTTCCGCCGAAATCATTGGCACCGACGCCCAATCCGACCTTGCCCTGCTGCATATCGATGCCGCTGGCCTCACTGCCCTGCCGATGGGCAATTCCGATGCCATGCGCGTCGGCGATGATGTCATGGCGGTTGGCAACCCCTTCGGCCTTGGCGGTACTGTTACCGCTGGCATCATCTCGGCCAAAGGCCGCGACATCAATTCCGGTCCTTACGTTGATTATCTGCAGACCGACGCCGCCATCAACCGCGGCAACTCCGGCGGCCCGCTGTTCAACATGGAAGGCGAAGTCATCGGTGTGAATACCTCGATCTTCTCACCCTCCGGCGGTTCGGTTGGCATTGGCTTTGCTGTGCCTTCCAACATCGTCACCAACGTCGTCGCCCAATTGCAGGCCGATGGCACGGTGGATCGGGGTTGGCTCGGCGTCTCAATCCAACAGGTCACTCCTGCCATTGCAGCGGCCCTAGGACTGGCTGACGCACAAGGCGCGCTGGTTGCAGGCGTCATGCCCGAAAGCCCGTCAGAGGGCGTTCTGCAGGCTGGTGACGTGATCTTGTCGCTGGACGGCGCAAAAGTCGGCGAAAGCCGCGATCTGCCAACAATCGTGGCCGCCACTATCCCCGGCAACACGTCAACTATCAGCGTCCTGCGTGACGGCAAGACCATCGACTTGGCCCTAACCATCGGCAAACTGCCGGTTGAACAAGTGGTGATGAACACCGCCGCTCCATCGCCAAGCGATGAAAGCGCCTCAACCAAACTTGGCGCTACCCTCAGCTCGCTGACGCCTGAAATTATCCAAGGGCTGGAGCTTTCCGAGGGTGTCACCGGGGCTATTATCACCTCGCTGCAATCGGGCGGTCCCGCTGAAGACGCCGGTCTGCAAGTTGGCGACGTCATCGTGAAAGCCGGTGCGACCGACATCACCTCGCCCGAGGAACTGAACGCAGTGCTTGCCGATCTCGACGGTGAAAAGACCCTGCTTCTGGTCAACCGCAACGGCAATCCGTTCTTCGTCGGTGTGTCGTTGTAAGTCACCGACTTTGCGCGCAGCGCTGCGCCACGGCAATCCATCGGCCAAGCCGGTTGGTGGATTGCCGTGTTGCGCCGCCATGACATCCGCCAGCGCCGGGAACACGCATGTGAAGCCCCCAATGTTGAAACTTAATCCGGGACGACTACGTTTACCGGGTGTGAGAGAACAAACATGAACCGCCGAATCCTCATCATCGAAGACGATCCGGAAACTTCGGCCTATCTGCGCAAGGGGCTTGCCGAGGCCGGCTTCACCGTCGAAACCAGTTCCAACGGGCGCGAGGGCCTGTTCCTTGCCACCGGCAGCGGCTTTGACGCCATCATCCTTGACCGCATGCTGCCCGAGCTTGACGGCCTGTCGATCCTCAAATCCATCCGCGCCGCAGGTATCGCGACACCCGTGATGATGCTGACGGCGATGAGCGCGGTTGATGAACGGGTGCGCGGCCTGAAAGCCGGCGCCGACGATTACCTGATCAAGCCATTTTCGTTTGACGAATTGAACGCCCGCATCGAAACCCTTTTGCGGCGCCCGGCGATCACCCGCGAAGAAACCCAGCTCAACTGCGCCGATCTCAAACTTGACCTGATCGCCCGCACGGCGCGTCGGGGCGAGCGGGTGATTGACCTGTTGCCGCGCGAATTTCAGCTGCTCGAATATCTTTTGCGCCGCAAAGGCCGCGTCGTCACCCGCACGATGATGCTGGAAGGCATGTGGGAATATCACTTCGACCCGCAAACCAACGTCATCGACGTGCACATCAGCCGCCTGCGCAAGAAAGTTGACCCCGACGGGGCACTTCCCTTGATCCGCACCGTGCGCGGGTCTGGCTACATGATTGCTGCGGACACTTAACTCAGAATGATGCTGCATAACACCACCGCCCGTTTTGTCGCCCTGCATTTTCTGCTTGCGGCATTGTCCTCGCTGCTGGTGCTGGCCTTCGTTTATTGGTCCACCACCCGCGTCATCGAAACCGAAATGCGCCAGGTGGTGCAGGCTGAAATCGCCGGATTGTCCGAGAATTACACCACGATGGGAATTCTTGGACTGGTGCAGGCAATTGACCGCCGGGTGCGCGACGACGACCAGCGCGACGCCGTTTATCTGCTGACCGATGCGCAAGGGCGCATGCTGGCGGGCAACATTGCCAATTGGCCACCCAACGTTGTTCCGGGTACCGGCTGGATCGCGCTTGACCTGTTTCGCGCCGATACCAACAATCACAGCGAATTGTCTGCGGCCACCTTCCTGCTACCCGGCGGCGAGCGTCTGCTGGTTGGGCGCGACGCCCGGGCCCGCGTCGCCTTTGACGCCACCCTCATTCGCGCCCTGCTCACAGCGCTTGGTTTGACTGCCCTGCTGGCCGCGATGTCGGGCTGGCTGCTGTCGCGCTTTGTCACCCGTCGCATCGGCGAAATCACCGATACCGCCGCCGAAATCGTCGCTGGCGGCCTGACCCGCCGGGTCCCCTTGCGCGGCAATGGCGACGAATTTGACCGGTTGGGCAGCACATTGAACGCAATGCTTGATCGTATCGAAGCGCTGGTGGGCGACATGCGCATGGTAACCGACAGCGTGGCGCATGACCTGCGCAGCCCGCTGACCCGCCTCGTGTCCCATCTGGAAAGCGCCACAGACGAAACCCAACCGAATGATGAACGGGCAAACCTGATCCAGCGCGCCATGGCCGAAGCCGAAGGCGTGTTAAAGGCCTTCACCGCCCTGCTCGCCATCGCTCGCACAGAGGCAGGCATGGGCCGTGACCAGTTCGCCCCGGTTGACCTTGGCAAACTGCTTGATGCTGCCGCCGAACTTTATGGCCCGGTTGCGGACGAGAAAAACATCACTCTGCGTCGACATGGAAACGGCTCGCTGGTGAACGGTCATCAACAACTTTTGGCCCAGGCCGCCTCAAACCTGATCGAAAACGCCATCCGCCACGCGCCCAACGGCAGCGAAATCGAGCTGGACTCCGGCGAAACCACGCCGCTTCTGGCGGTATCTGACCACGGTCCCGGCATTTCCGCCGATAACCGCGCCCGCGCCGTGCAGCGCTTCGTGCGGCTGGAACCCAGCCGCTCCGGCCCCGGCACCGGGCTTGGCCTGTCGCTGGTCGGTGCCGTGGCCCGCATGCACGGCGGCGAATTGGAACTTTCGGACAACGATCCCGGACTGCGGGCGGAAATCAGGTTCGACAGGAAATCTGGCGCAACGACATCCCCAGCGCCGAATGCGCAAACTTGAACACGGGCGCAAAATAACCTCTGTTGTGCGAACGGCGCCTCG
>JANMOK010000272.1:0-12227 GCA_031369165.1 Paracoccaceae bacterium | reverse complement strand
CTCACAAGGAACCGAACTCTCACCACCCTTCCTCTACCGTAGAGCTGCGAGTAAACACGCGGCGCTGCCCCTTCTCGACCGAGATCGAGTACGAGACGTGGGTCTCCCGTAAGAGGCGCGAGAGTGGCGGCTCCGAGTGGGTTCCGTTGATGGGCTCAATCCACAACTTCAAAGACCCACAGTACTGGCTTGTTGGAAGTAAGCTGCCCCCAAACACAGACTTCCTAGCCTACGTTGCCGCTAACAAGCCCGAGCGACGGGTTGTCCGCTTGCGTTTCCCGGAGGACGTCGAACGGAGGGTCGAAGCCGGAACGATCGGCGGAATCCGCCTCGTCCAACACACCAGCAAATGGGTGCACATTCCCAAGGGAAGTCCCGTGAAGCTACCCGATGGACGAACCGTCCCTGTGACCCAAGATCTTGCTGGCATCGAGATATCGCTAACTCTAAAGCGACAGGGAGCGCCAGACGACTATCCCGATGACTTCTACTTGGCGGCCCATCGGGTGATGTGCGCCGAGTTTCAGCGAGCGGTCGATGCCTTCAACGGTGCCGACGCCTTCATACAGCGTATAGACCGCCTCGTTGATCATCGGCATCAGGATGCGGTTGACGATGAAAGCGGGGAAATCTTCGGCGCTGGCGGCGGTTTTGCCGAGTTTGTCGACGACTTCCTGCAAAGCGCCGAACGTTGCCTCATTGGTGGCGATGCCGCGGATGAGTTCGACCAGCTCCATGATCGGGACCGGGTTCATAAAGTGAAACCCCATGAATTTTTCCGGGCGGTCGGTGCGTGAGGCGAGGCGGGTGATCGAGATGGAGGAGGTGTTTGAGGTGAGAATTGTGTTTGGGGCAAGATGCGGCGCCAGATCGGCAAAGATCGAATTCTTGATCGATTCTTTCTCAGTCGCGGCCTCTATGATCAAATCGCATTTGCCAATGTCGGCGAGATTGGAGCTTGCCTTGATCCGCTTCATTGCTGCATCGCGGTCTGATTGGCTGATCTTTTCTTTCTGCACCCGGCGGTCCATCGCGGCCGCGATTTTTTCTTGTGATTTACCAAGGGTTTCTGCAGAAACGTCGGTCATCACCACGTCAAATCCTGCGAGGGCAAACACATGGGCAATGCCGTTGCCCATTTGGCCCGCCCCGACGATGCCAACGCTTTGAATGCTCATATTACGGCCTTTCCGGAACTGTTCGCATCTGCACAATAAACGTGCATGTGCACCTTCTGCAAGGTGTCAGCCAAGCGCCTTTTCCAGCTCCGGCACCAGCGTGAACAAATCTCCAACCAAGCCGTAGTCGGCGACCTGGAAGATCGGGGCTTCCTCGTCTTTATTGATTGCGACGATGACTTTGCTGTCTTTCATGCCCGCCAGATGCTGGATTGCACCGGAAATGCCGACAGCAATATACAAATCGGGCGCGACGACTTTGCCGGTCTGGCCGACCTGCCAATCGTTGGGCGCATAGCCGGAGTCAACAGCGGCGCGGCTGGCACCGACGGCGGCCCCCAGTTTGTCGGCGAGGGATTCGATGATGGCGAAACTTTCTTGCGAACCGACTCCGCGACCACCAGAAACCACGATCTTGGCGCTGGTCAATTCGGGACGGTCGGAGGATTGCACGCGGTCTTCCACCCAAGCGGAAAGGCCGGGATTGGCGGCGGCTTCGATGCAGGCCATTTGGGCCGTGCCGGTTGAGGGCGCGGCCTCAAACCCTGCGGTGCGGATAGTAATGACTTTGACTTTGTCGGTCGAGCGCACGGTCTGGATGGCGTTGCCAGCATAGATCGGGCGTTCAAATGTGTTGGCGTCGACGATGCCGGTGATGTCGGAAATGACCATCACGTCGAGCAATGCAGCCACGCGCGGCATCACGTTTTTACCATTTGCCGTGGCGGCAGCGGCAATGTGGGTGCGACCGTCAGCAAGTGACAGGATCAGCGCGGCCAATGGCTCTGCCAGTCCGGCACCATAAGCGGGGTCGCTGGCGGTGATGACCTTGGCGACGCCTTCAAGTTTGGCCGCCTCAGCCCCGGCTTTGGCGGCATCGGTGGCGGCGACAAGGACCGTCACTTCACCAAGCGATTTTAGCGCAGAAACCGCTTTCGCGGTTTGATCGAGGTGGAGTTCGGAGCCGGTAACGTCAGCGAGAAGTAGCACGGCCATGTCAGATCACTCCCGCTTCGTTGCGCAGTTTGTCGACCAATTCGGCGACGGATTTTAGCTTGACACCGGCGGCGCGTGTAGCTGGTTCGCCGGTTTTGACAATGGTCAGTCGCGGCGTGACATCGACGCCGTAATCGGCGGGGGTCTTTTCGGCGAGGTCTTTTTTCTTTGCCTTCATAATGTTCGGCAAGCTGGCATAACGCGGCTGGTTGAGCCGCAGGTCGACACTTATGATGGCGGGCAGATTAACCTTGATTACTTGCAGGCCGCCATCAACTTCGCGGGTGACCTGGGCTGAGGTGTCGTCGATTTTGACTTCCGAAGCGAAAGTTGCCTGACCCCAGCCGAGCAGGGCAGACAGCATTTGCCCAGTCGCGTTCATGTCGTTGTCAATGGCCTGCTTACCGCACAAGACAAGGCCGATCCCCTCTTCCTTGGCGATTGCAGCGAGGATTTTGGCCACAGCCAAAGGTTCAATGTCGGTATGCACATCTTCGGCGGCGATGACCAGTATTGCCCGATCGGCCCCCATCGCCAGCGCCGTGCGCAGGGTTTCCTGCGACTGACGCACGCCAATCGATACAGCGATGATTTCTTCGGCCTTGCCCGCTTCTTTCAGGCGGATGGCTTCCTCAACCGCAATCTCGTCGAACGGGTTCATCGACATTTTGACGTTGGCCAGGTCAACGCCGGAACCGTCGGCCTTGACGCGCACTTTGACGTTATAGTCGATCACGCGCTTGACGGGCACTAGAACCTTCATGGACGAAACTCCCGACGGAATGGTTGCCGTTTGTTACCGGCCTTTTGGGCGAGGCAAAAGGGGAAAACCGACGGGGTGCCGTTCAGTCGCGCCTTGTCTGCATTGAATTTCAAAAACTGTGCGCGCGCGAGGCGAGTTCGACCAGAATGGCGGCATAGAATACAAACGTGGCGGCCAACACCATCAAATGCCAGATGGTGTTGTGAAAGGGTAGTCGCTGCCAAAGGAAAAAGGCCACACCCAGCGTGTACAGGCCGCCACCAATTGCGATCAACACGAGACCGGCCAAGCTAAGTTGGGAAAACAGTGGCCCACCGATGACGGCCCCAGCCCAGCCAAGGCCAAGATAGAGCGCCAATGCCAGCCATTTGGTGCGATCTGGGTTGACGACAACCAGCGAGACGCCCGCCAGTGCCACGCCCCAGATCGACGCCAGAATAAGGCCGAAATTGCCGCTGGTCATTACGGCAAGCGGTGTATAGGTGCCGGCGATTTTGAGGTAGATTGCAGCGCGATCGATCCGGCGTAGCATGTCGCGCCACTTTGGTGAGGCGACCATGTTGTTGACGGCCGAAGCAATGAACAAAACCAAAAGACATGCACCATAGACCGTGGCAGCGGCGACCGTTGAGGCATCGCCTGACCAAGACGCCGCCAGGGTGATCAGCACCGGTACCGCAACCAGCGCGGCGATAATGCCCAAGGCATGGATGGCGGCATCGCTCCACCATTCGGAAGGGGAATAAATGCGGGAGGTTCCGCTGGGCATTGGCATTTCCGTCACCACAGATTTCCGGTGAGTATGGACAGGAAACATGCAAGTAGTGTGAATGTGCAGCTTTTGTGAGTGCGGCACGGTGTTTTTGTAATTTATGGCCTAGCGATTTGCCCCCGGCACCCACAGAACGTCAGCTTTGCCGTTATCATTGGCGGCGCGACTGGCGACAAAAAACCAGTCTGACAGCCGGTTGAGGTAGGTTAGGGCGGCTTCGTTGACGGTTTCGGATTGCGCCAGTTCCACCGCCAAACGCTCGGCGCGACGGCAAGTGGTGCGGCACAGGTGCAGGGCGGCTGCGAGGGGTGAGCCGCCGGGCAGGACGAAGCTCCGCAAGGGTTTTTGCAGCGCATTCATCGCGTCGATCTCGGTTTCGAGGCGCAGGGTTTGCCAGGCAGTCATCCGTAGCGGCGCATAGCCCGCTTCGGTATCCTTCGCCATGTCGGGACGGCAGAGATCGGCCCCCAGATCGAACAGGTCGTTCTGGATGCCGGCCAACTTGGTGTCGAGGTCGCCGGTCGAATGTTGGCGGGCCAGCCCAACGGTGGCGTTGGTTTCGTCAACCGTGCCATAGGATTCAACGCGCAAGGCGAACTTGGGTACGCGCAGGCCGTTGCCCAAAGCCGTTTCGCCTTTGTCGCCAGAACGGGTGTAAATTTTGTTCAGGACGACCACGCGTCAGCCTTTGCGGAAATAGATGAAGGTCATGATCAAAATGACCGCGATGAATTGCAGCAGAAGGCGCAGGCGCATGATCTTGTTGGCGTATTTGCGGTTGAATTCACCGCCTTTGGCAAAGGTGCCGATGCCCAGCGCCAAAACGGCCAACACAGCCAAGCAAGCCAAGCCGATGAGAATGAAGAGTGGGTCTTTGGTCATTTCGCTGCCCTCGCTTGGTCATATAAGCACGTCAGAACCGCGATGCCAGACGGTCAAGCATGCGGGTGTTCAGAAAGCGTTTCATCAGCCCCATGAAATACGTCGGTGCGGTCACGTAATAGCGCGGTTTTGGCCGGCGGCTTTCCAAGGCATGGATCAGTTTTTTGGTGACGGCAGAAGGCGGCAATTCGAAAGGGTCCACCTTGCCACTGGCATCGTAAAGGCGCGGCATGACGATGCGTTCGTAGTAGTCGCGGTTCGGCGAATTCTGCCAGTCGATCCAGCGCTCAAACTGCGGCTGCGCTTTTTGCCGGATCATTGTGGTGATCGGACCGGGTTCGATGAGGATGAAATGGATCGGCAGGCGGCGACAATCCAACCGCATTGTGTCAGTCAGTCCCTCCATTGCAAATTTGGTGGCGTTATAGGCACCGCGAAACCGCAAGGCAGTTAGACCGAGGACAGAGGAACAGTTGATGATACGCCCGTGCCCTTGGTTACGGAAAACCGGCATCAGGCGGTTGATGATGTCGAAATAGCCGAACAGATTGGTCTCGAATATGGCGCGAAAGGCGTCGCGCGGCAGGTCTTCGACCAAACCGGGGATGCCAAAGGCGCCGTTGTTGTAGACCGCATCCAGGGTGCCGTTGGTACGGGTGAGGATTTCGGTCAGGGCGGCGACGATGGACGACGGGTCGGCATTGTCGAGCTGGATGGATTCGAGACCTTCGCTGCGCAATCGCTCGCAGTCAACTTCCTGTCGGCAGGTGGCAAACACCCGCCAACCGCGTTTGTGCAATGTATGGGCCGCGTCATAGCCAATGCCCGAAGAACAGCCGGTGATGAGGATGGATCGTTGCAATTAGGTTTCCTCTCAAAAGCCGCTGGACCGTGCTTTGCCAGCAAAGTATCACCAAATCTATGGCTGACGTAAGCGACGACCCCGAAATACCGGCATCTGGTGGCGAAATTGTCGAGCCGCTGCGCCGGGCTTTGGGCGAGCGGTATCTGACTTATGCCTTGTCTACCATCATGCACCGTGCCTTGCCAGATGCGCGCGACGGGCTGAAACCGGTGCATCGGCGGATACTTTACGCCATGCACGACATGAAGCTGGATCCCAAGACTTCGCCGCGCAAATGTGCGGCGATCGTGGGTGAGGTGATGGGCAAATATCACCCGCACGGCGACCAGTCGATTTATGACGCCTTGACCCGTTTGGCGCAGGAGTTTTCCACTCGCTATCCGCTGGTCGATGGCCAAGGGAATTTCGGCAATATCGACGGCGATAACCCGGCGGCGATGCGGTATACCGAAGCGCGGATGACGGCGGTTTCGGTGTCGATGATGGACGGACTGGCGGAAAATGCCGTCGATTTTCGTGCCAATTATGATGGGCGTGAACAGGAACCGGAAGTACTACCGAGTGCTTTCCCCAACCTGCTTGCCAACGGGTCATCCGGCATTGCCGTAGGCATGGCGACCAACATTCCTCCGCATAACGCGGGCGAGTTGATTGATGCGTGCTTGCATTTGATCAAAGTGCCGGGGGCGCGGGACGAGACTTTGGTTGATCTGGTGCCGGGCCCGGATTTTCCCACGGGCGGGGTGCTGGTCGAGGGGCGGGCCAGTATCGAGGAATCCTATCGAACTGGTCGGGGTTCGTTCCGGCTACGGGCAAAATGGCGCGTCGAAGATTTGGGACGCGGCATGTGGCAGATTATCGTCAGCGAAATCCCCTATCAGGTGCAGAAATCGAGGCTGATCGAGAAGATTGCCGAGATTATCCAACTGAAGAAAAACGCTCAGTTGGCGGATATTCATGATGAATCGGCCGAGGATATTCGACTGGTTTTAGAGCCGAAAAGCCGCACGGTGGACCCGGCGATGCTGATGGAAACTTTGTTCCGTCAAAGCGATCTTGAGATTCGGTTCTCGATGAACCTCAACGTGCTGATCGACGGGCGCACGCCGATGGTGTGTTCGCTGAAAGAGGTGCTGCGCGCGTTTCTTGACCATCAACGCGCGGTTTTGTTGCGGCGTTCGTCGCATCGGATGGAAAAGATCGACGACCGGCTGGAGGTGCTGGAAGGCTATATCATCGCCTATCTGAACCTTGATCGGGTGATTGCGATTATCCGCGCCGAGGACGAGCCAAAGCCACTGTTGATGGCGGAATTCGACCTGTCTGACGTGCAGGCTGAGGCGATATTGAACATGCGTCTGCGGTCTTTGCGCAAGCTGGAAGAGATGGAGTTGCGCCGCGAACTGGATGACTTGCAGCGCGAGCGGGTGGGTCTGGACGATCTGCTGCAAAGCGAGACGGCGCAGTGGGGCAAGATTTCCGATCAATTGAAAGCCACCCGCAAGGCGTTTGGCAAAGACGCGCCGGGTGGGGCAAGGCGAACGGAATTTGCGGAAGCACCGGTCGTCGACGATGTGCCTGCCGACGCGATGATCGAACGCGAAGCGGTGACGATTGTCTGTTCAACGATGGGTTGGATCAGGGCGATGAAGGGGCATTTGGCTGCGGATACCGAGATCAAGTTCAAAGACGGCGACAAAGGGCGGTTTACCCTGCATGCCGAGACGACGGACAAACTGATATTGTTCGCTTCCAACGGGCGGTTTTATACTTTGGCTTGTCACTTGCTACCCGGTGGCAGGGGGATGGGCGAACCGGTGCGACTGATGATTGATCTGCCCAATGAAGCAGAAATTTTGGCGCTGTTCCTGTTCAAATCGGGCGAGAGGTTGTTGGTGGCGTCTTCCGTTGGTGACGGGTTTGTGGTGCCGGAGGATGAAGTTCTGGCGCAAACGCGCAGTGGCAAACAGGTGTTGAATATGGGCGATGGCGTGACGGCATTGGTTTGCACGCGCGTGGTCGGCGACCATGTGGCTTGTGTGGGCGAAAACCGCAAAGTGCTGATCTTCCCGCTGGCCGACTTGCCGGAAATGGGCCGCGGCAAGGGTGTGCGGTTGCAGAAATACAAGGACGGCGGATTGAGCGACGCCCGAACATTCGTTCTGGCTGAGGGCTTGAGCTGGAAAGACCCGGCGGGGCGCAACCGCATTGAACTTGAGTTGGGGGACTGGAAGGGCCCTCGCGCCAGTGCGGGCAAGATGGCACCGCGCGGTTTTCCGCAGGATAATAAGTTCACGTCTTGAAATTGCCGCAATGGCGGAATGAATTGCGGCAATCTTTGTTTGCCAAGGTGTTTGGATGAGCGAACTTTCGCAAAGTAACCCTGATATGTCCGTCGCCTATCGCGGCGAAGCGGGCAGCCTGTTTGGCATGGCCTTCGGCTCGGCGCTGATGACGTTGCTGACGCTGGGAATCTATCGGTTTTGGATGAAAACAAAATTGCGGCGATATTATTGGGCGTCGATTCAGCCCGGCGGGATTCCATTGGAATATACCGGTACGGGTATGGAAAAACTGCTGGGATTCCTGATCGCAGTGGTGATTTTGGCCGTCTATTTGGGCATATTCAATTTGGCGGTTTCGTTCATTGGCTTGGCGGTGTTTCAAGGCAATCCATTGGCGTTGAATTTGACAGTTTTGGCGGCAATTCCTTTGATTTATTATGCGCGGTATCGGTCACGCGGCTATATTTTATCGCGGACACGCTGGCGCGGCCTGCGTTTTGGGCTTGAACCGGACGCTTGGAAATACACGCTGAACGCTATCGGACACACGCTGCTGACAATTGTGACGCTGGGGGTGTTGTTCCCACGCCAACGTTTCAAAATGGAGAAATTCGTCACGGACCGCACATGGTATGGCAATTTGCAAATGCGCCAGAACGGCAAGTGGACGATGAATTTGAAGCCCTGGTTGTTGGTGATGGCGCTGTTGGTTGTGACCATGGCGTTTTACGCTTTCTTTATTTCCAATATTATTGCTGCTGCGGAGCGAGGCGTTCAACCACAGGGGATCTGGTGGTCGATTTTTCTGGTTTTTGCCGGCTATCTTCTGGCCGGATTCGCTTATGTTTATTTCAGCGTTGTCAGTTTTCGCAACATGGCCAATAACAAGGTCCTGGGCGACAGGATTCGATTTACCAGCAGAATCCGCACCGGGAAGGTCACCGGAATTTATATTCTGGGCGGGATCGGAATTGTCCTTTGCGCCACGATCATCGGCATGATCGTTTTGGGAGCAGCGGGTTTTGTCGTCTACGGGCTTGACCTGCCGACGCAGGAATTTGGCCGCAGTGGAGGCGCGAGGCTGAACACAGCTGCGCAATGGACGGCGTTGGCGATTTTTGGCATCGGCTATTTGGTCGTGCTGCTGCTGGCGGGTGTTCTGGCGCAAGTTTTCATGTTCCAGCCGATACTTCGCCACTATGCAAGCGAGATGGTGGCGCATGATTTGGGCGAGTTGGAAACCGCACAACAGCGGCCGCATGATTCCAGCGTTGATGCCGGCGGATTTGCCGATGCTCTGGATGTGGGTGCCGCGATTTGACCAAAGCCGCGCGTCAAGAATTTCCGGCAAACGGCGTTGCGGGAATTTTCACCGATGGTTTGACAGCCAAGATTTGGCAAGTTGAAGTTTTCGTTCACGGGCACGACCTGTTTATCGTGCAAAGTGACAAGGTTTTGGCGAAATGGCCGTTGCGGGACCTGCGAGAACGCCGGGACCAGCCCCGCGATGACACAATGATCTTGTCACGACGGCGCGACGGGCTGGAGCGCCTGACCTTTAACGATCAGACGGCAATGGCGGTGGTCCGGCAGGCTGCGCCAAATTTGCGCGACAGCGATCTCGACTATGCGCAGTTGCGCAAGATAGGGTTTTGGGCCGGAGCGACAACTGCGTCGATCTTGATGATCGTTTTTGTCATTGTCCCCGCCTTGGCCGACCAGTTGGCGGTGCTTGTCCCGCCCGAAAGCGAACAGGCGCTGGGGGAAGCGAGCATCGGGCAGATTCAGTGGGCCTTGAGCGCTTTTGGCGATGCGCCGGTAAGGTTTTGCGAGGATCCAGACGGGCTTGCGGCGCTGGACGTCATAATGGCGCGGCTCGAGCCGTTTATTGCCGCACCTTTTCCGGTCAATTTGCGGGTGATCGACCACGACATGCAAAACGCTTTTGCTGTGCCGGGCGGGCAGATTGTAGTGTTTGACGGGTTATTGCAGGCTGCACAATCGCCCGAAGAAGTGGCGGGTGTGATCGGCCACGAATTGGGCCATGTAGTCCATCGTGACCCGTTGCGATTGGCGTTGCGCTCGGCAGGGACGGTCGGAATTTTAGGGATGGTGCTCGGCGATTTTTCCGGGGGTGCGTTGGCTGTGATACTGACCGAGCAGCTTATTTCGGCGTCTTACGCGCAAGATGCGGAAGCGGCGGCGGATGCGTTCGGATTCAAGCTTTTGGCAGACAGTGGCTTGCCAAGTTCGTCTTTGGGTGGGTTTTTTGACCGGATTGCCGAACTTGTTGGCAGCAGCGACGGGCCAATATCACATTTGGCCAGTCACCCAGATATTCGCGCACGGGCCGATGCGGCGCGGGTTGCAGATAAAATGAATGGCGATTTCATACCGGTATTGAACGTTACGCAGTGGCACGACCTGCGCGATATTTGCAAGGTTTCTGCGAACCATGCGGTGAGATCAGGCGGCTGAGACTCGCAGCCGGACGCCGCCTTGCGGACGCAAGGTGATCAACAGAACGGGCTTGGGGTCAACACCGGGAATACGCTCAAATTTGAACCGTGATATCAGGCTGGCAAGAATAATTACCGCTTCGATTTGGGCGAAAGCGGCCCCGATACAAATGCGCGGGCCTTCGCCAAAAGGCAGATAGGAATAGCGCACGGGTTTCTTGTTGGCCGCAAAACGGTCGGGGTCGAAAGCGTCGGGGTTGTCCCACAGCATATGGTTGCGGTGCAGGGCATAGATCGGCAGCATCACTGTATCGCCTTTGCGGATTTGCCGACCGCCCAATGTGTCATCGGCCATTGCCGTGCGTCCAAGAATGGCGGCGGGCGGATAGAGACGCAGCGCCTCGTCGATGATCTGGCGGATGTAGGGCAGGTTGGGCACGTCATCGGCCCCGGCAATGCGACCTTGCAATACGCCTTGCGCCTCGGCGCGGGCTCGATCCTGCACGATTGGGTCAAACGCGACCAGATAAAGTGCCCAGCTTAGCGCCAGTGCCGTGGTTTCATGACCGGCAACGATGAAGGCGAGCAGATTGTCGCGCACCTCGGTGGAGTTCATTTCACGGCCAGTTTCAGGATCGACTGCGTTCAAGATCAGGTCGAGCAGATCGGGCACGGGTTTGGGACCGTTGGCGCGGCGCGATTCGATTGCTTTGTCGGCCAACAGGCGCATGTCACCCAAAGGCGTTGGTCCGAAGAAGCTATGCGGGCGCGGAATCCAAGCAGGTAAAGCGAACAAGTCCATAAGGGAAAGTTTGCCGACGGAATGCATGTAACGCTCAATCGCGCGGCCAACGGTGGCGCGGTCCATCGCGCCGGTGCCAGAAAACGTAACATTGGAAATGATCTCGAACGTGGTCGTCACCATTTCGGCGTTGAGATCGACAGTGGTGCCGGAAAGCGCGGCGAGACGGTTGCAACTGCTTTCGGTCGCCGCCGACATCACCGGGGCCAGATCGGCGATATTGCGGTATTTGAACACCGGTGCCGCCGCTTGTCGCTGCCAGCGCCAATGCGCCCCCTCGGCGATGAACATGCTGTCACCGATGCCGGGTTTGAGGATCCGCTTGGTGACGATGGATTTGGGGTAGATTTCGAGCTTGTCTTTCAGCACCTGCTTTATGGCGTCTGGGTCCATCACCATGTGCCAAGTCTTGCCGGTTTTGCCGCTGACCATAAGCTGGCGCGTGGCAAGTTCGGGGATGATTTCCAGCAGGTTGCGCCGTGCAACGTTCAGGGTTTTGAACATGCCCCAAGGTTCGGTGACTAGGGGAACACGGACGGGAAGTTCGGGTGGGGGTTGGTCTTTGGGCATGCGGTGAGGATAGCACGGTTTGCGCGGAGGTTGGATGGAATGTTGTCGCAGGTCGAGGCGCCGGTGCCAGTACGGGGTTGATTCTGCCCTTTTGTCTTACGCCGAAGGAAGATCTTGATCCCCCTTCTTAAGGAAAATTATTCTCGAATAATTTTCAGACTTAAAAATCTTCGAGAAGATTTTTCCTTACTTCTATTATACAAATTCATCGCTCGAAATTACTAATGGATAGTTAATACTTCTAAAATTACTGAAACAATAATTGACCAATAAGCGACGAGCTACACAAATGCCAGCGGCTTTACTTCCCGCGCCATATGGTCCAGCACGGCGTTGACGAATTTCGCCTCTTTGCCCAGCGGGAAGAAGGCTTTGGCGACGTCGACAAATTCGGAAATCGTCACTTTTGGCGGGGTGTTTTGACCGATCAATTCGGCGCCCGCGGCCCGAAACACAGCTCGCAAAGTCGGGTCGATGCGGGCAATCGGCCATTTGGCGACCAAGGCGCGGTCAGTCATCTGGTCGATCTTGGCTTGATTTGCGACCGCGTCGCTTAATAGGGCACGAAACAGTTCTATATCGGCTTCGTTGTAAGTATTGCCGTCCAATTCCGCGCCAATTCTATGCATTTCAAATTCGGATTGCACGGTTTCCA
>JANMOK010000059.1:0-2569 GCA_031369165.1 Paracoccaceae bacterium | reverse complement strand
CCAGGCCAATGCCGTTTCGGGGATTTGATCGAACGCGTTCATTGCGTTGCCAGCGTCAGTCACAACAAAATCCATGTGGCCAGGCCCAGAAACGCCAGAAACCCGATCACATCGGTGCACATCGTGACGAATACCGAACTGGCAAGCGCCGGGTCGATACCGCGGCGGTCAAGAAGGATCGGGATGAAAATGCCGGCCAGAGCCGCCACGCTCATATTCATCAGCATTGCGCCCCACAACACCAGACCCAGCAAAGGGGTGCCAAACCATGCATAGCCGACCAACCCGATCAGCAGGCCAAAAACCGCACCGTTGAACAATCCAACGCTGGCTTCACGGCGCACGACGCGCCACAGGTTGGCGTCGGTCAGATCGCGCGTTGCCAGCGCCCGGACTGCCACGGTCAAAGTTTGCGTGCCAGCATTGCCACCCAGCGACGCGACAATCGGCATCAAAATCGCCAAAGCAACAATTGTCTCGATGGTCGAAGCAAAAAATGAAATGACCGTCGATGAAATCAGCGCGGTGCAGATATTGACCGCCAACCAAGGAAACCGCGCTCGGGCAATATCCCAAAAGTGGTCGCTCAATTCTTCCTCGCCGATACCGGCCAGCAGTTTCATATCCTCTTCGGTCTCGTCCTCCAACACTTCCATCGCGTCATCAATCGTGATGACGCCGACCAACCGGCCCTCTTCATCGACAACCGGCACCGAAACCATGTGATATTGGTTGAAGGCATAGGCCACATCTTCCTGACTTTGTTCGACCGGTATCGTGCGAAAATTTTCGTCCATCAGGGCCGACAACAGCGTATCGCGCCCGCTGGCCATGATCCGCCCCAAATGCACAGTTCCAACCGGGTGGAGCTTGGGATCGACTATGATCACGTCGTAAAATGTCGCGGGCAAATCGTCCTTGCCGCGCATGAAGTCGATGACATTGCCAACATTCCAATGCGCCGGGGCCATCACCAGCTCGCGCTGCATCAAGCGCCCGGCGGTATCTTCGGGGTATTGCAGCGATTGCAGCACCGCTACGCGATCAGCATCGTCCAGCGCGTCCAGCAGTTTGCCTTGCTGGTCTTCCTCCAGATCCTCGACCAGCGACACAATCTCGTCGCTGTCCAGATCTTGCACGGCGGCGGCAAGAATATGGTCCGGCAACTCGGTCAGAATCTCGTTGCGCACGCCTTCGGACAGTTCCGACAGAACGTCGCCGTCGATCGCCTGACCCCAGACGTCAATCAAGTTGCGCCGGTCGGCGCGGCCGATTTGCTCCAACAAGTCGGCGATGTCGGCCGCGTGCAGCGGTTCAAGCAAAGCCACCAGCTGGTCGTGGGATTTGGCCTCTACGGCCTCCAGAATCGCTTCCAGCGTTGCCGCATTCAGAGCATAGGCATCGTCGTCTTCAATATCAGTCAGGACAGTTCCGGGTTCGTCTAACATACCACCCTCCCTGTTATGGCTTGGCGTGCCCGCCGTTCAACGCCATAGTGACAAAAACCTGCTGACTTATGGGCCGAAATCAACCGACACGTCTAGCCCTGGAAAACTGCATATGGCAACCAACGAAACCCTCCTTCTTGGGCAAACGCTTGCCTTCGCTCGGCATCCCCATGCCCACGAGCCTGGCTCAAATACACTGCACGAAGCGCATGGCGGCGTGCTGATCCGCGATGGTTTGATCGCGCAAATTGGCCAAGCCCACGAAATGCGCCGGTGGCACCCCGATATAGATGTCATTGACCACGGTAACGCCCTGATCATGGCGGGTTTCGTCGATTGCCACGCGCATTATCCGCAAACCGCCATCATCGCCTCGTGGGGAAAACGGCTGATTGACTGGCTGAACACGTACACTTTCCCGGAAGAAATCCTTTTCGCCGATCCCGCCTATGCCCGTGTCATTGCGGATCGTTACCTCGACCTTAACCTTTCTAATGGCATCACCACCGCCAGCGTATATTGCACGACGCATCCCATCAGCGTGGACGCATTTTTTGAGGCAGCGCTGACCCGTGACCTGCGTATGGCAGGGGGCAAAGTGATGATGGACCGCAACGCGCCGGACGCTTTGCTCGATACCGCCCAAAGCGCCTACGACGACAGCAAAATCTTGATCGATCGCTGGCATGGCCGCGGGCGACTGGCCTACGCCGTCACCCCGCGCTTTGTGCCTACGTCCTCGCCCGAACAACTAAGCGCTGCGGGTGCCTTGTGGCGCGAGCATCCGACATGCCTGATGCAGACCCATCTCAGCGAGCAACGCGAAGAAATCGCCTGGGTGCGCGAACTTTTCCCCGAGACGCGCGATTATCTGGATGTTTACCAAAAATTTGGCCTCACCGGCTCGCGCGCAATCATGGGTCATGCGATTCATCTGTTCGACCGCGAATGGGCGGCACTGGCCGAAACCGGCACCGCCATCGCCCATTGCCCGACCTCCAACGCCTTCATCGGCTCGGGCCTGTTCGACATGGCCCGCGCCCAAAATGCCCATATCCCCGTTGGCCTTGCCACCGATATTGGCGGCGGCTCCAGCTTTTCGATGCTGCGCACAATGGCCG
>JANMOK010000038.1:0-14954 GCA_031369165.1 Paracoccaceae bacterium | reverse complement strand
ATGTCGCCAACACCGAGTTCACAATCACCGCTGAACCGCCGATGTGAATTTTGCAGTCGGTCGCCAAGACGGTGTTTTGCAGGTCGGAATTCACCGCAATATACTGGCTGCCAACGCACCCCGTCACCACATTTACCCGCCCTTCCAGCATGGCAGCTGAGTCAAAATCTTCTTTCGAAATCACGTGTGCGGGATCAAAGGCATCGATAAACGATGGCTGATAAATCCAAGCCGGATCCCTCAGGGCAACGGCAATATCGGCCGCCTTGTCGGCCAATATCGGACGGATGAAATCTTCCGCGATCGCTGCCTCCAAACCACCATTGGCTTCAAATCCCGAGGCTGACATCACGAAATCGGCGAACTCATACATTGAAACCTCAACACCCGGTTCAAACAGGTTGTTTGAGCCGACGGCCACGCCTTCCTGACCGTGGATACAGTATTCATCCGCGAATACATTGTTCGATGAAATCTCGACCGTGCCTGCGGCGACGATGCCGTTCTCGTGGCAATGTCGGTAGAATATCTGTGCAGTTGCATTCGCGCTAATATTCCATTTTTGAACGTTCGCCAGTTTTAGCAAGAAGGTTGCAACCGGATTGCCGTTCGCCTCGGTCTGCTGCGCCAACACTCGGATCGCATTCGGGCCGACGGCAGTTTCGGTGAAAACACGCGAAACGGGGTTCCAGATTCCAAATTCAACATTGTCGGTGCTGACAACATTTCCGTAACTCGTCACCGGCATGTTCTTTTCGGCATAGGCAATCGCAATCGTTGCTGCAGTTTCGGGTGCAGCCAAGTCTTGCGCCCCGGCAAAAGCCGCGGAGTCAGCGGCAAGTTGCAACAATTGGCGGACGCGATAGGCATTGCCCGCATCGATGGCCAAACCACCAACCAGCAAAAAGACAATGGTCATCCCCAGCGACCAGATGGTCGCCGAGCCGGACTGATCGTTCAAAAATGCACTGTTACGCAAATCATAGCGGCGATCCACCATCGGACCCTTCCCGATTTTACTGATTGCGCCCCACACGAGCCGGATAAAAGCCGGAACAGGCTACAGGTAATCTACCCAAGCAGGCGCAGGGGCAGCGATAGCAGGAAAAGGTTAAGAGTCTAGGTGGCGGGTTGGCGGACAATCGAAAACCAGCCAACAGCGATCACATTCGCGAGAAACTGTGTCAAAGCTGTAACGAAGCACGACAAGAACCGCCAAAAGGCGGTTCTTGCCAACCTAAGAACTTCCGTTGCTTGCGTCAGTTACAGAACCAACCGGAAATAATCCTCGTACAGGATTTGGTCGATGTTCGTGTTGCACGACCCAAACGAAGACAGGCTGGTCAGTTTAATGTCATGAGCCGATTGGATTGAAGCACCCTCGATGCCGTCGTTTTGCGCGGCAATGGTGACACTGCCAACTGCAACGATCTGTGAGCCAGACAGTTTCAGACCGCTGGCAAAGTGAACTTCGCCCGCAGTAATAAGCTGTGCTCCGCCACCGGGGGCACAGTTATCATCTGCTCCAACGATGGAATTGCCGCTGCCGTTGATCGATTGTGTTGATGTGTTCGACGTCGCCAATATGGCATTGGAGACTTTCGAAAGGGCGTTGAAACTGAGTTTGCAGTTGGTTGACAACACGATGTTTTGGACTGTCTTGATGTTCATCGCCGAACCACCAGTGCAGTTCACTTTATAAACGCGGCCGGCAATCAATGTCGCACTTTCAAATCCCGATCTCGTTAGCGAGATCGCGGGAAGAGACGGATTGATATAGTCAGGTTGGCGCGAAGATGCCGGGTTTTTCAGCGCTGTTACTATGTCGCTAACGTGGTCAACGATCTTGGGGTCGATCCAGTCTTCCCCAAGCGCCTGCTCAAGGCCTTCGTTGGTTTCCAAGCCGGAATTGGGGATTTGCAACGACGAAAGATCAGGCATCGTCACTTTGACGCCTTCCTCGAAATAGTTGTTCGAGCTGATTTTCACGCCCGTCTGCCCGTGCAGGCAGATGCCTTCAAGGAATTCGTTGTTGCTGGAGACTTCAACGCGCATGCGTGAAATCAGGCCAGATTGGATGCAGCCAGGAATGAACCTTTGCGCGGTCGCTCTGGCGCCAACATCCCAGGATGAAAACCCGATCAGTTTCAATAAAAATGTCGGCAAAGCATTGTCCGTCGCGCTTGACCGCCGGGTCGTAACCTGGACCGCGTCTTTCAAAACTGCGGCTGTATCCAGCGTTCTGGTATCAACGTCCCAAGCTCCGCTCACAATATCCGCGTCAATCAACACAGTGTAGCCCAGATTGAGATCGGCGATGCGAATTGCTTCCTCGCGAGCATCGTCGTCAGTCATGGCGTCGAGCTCAATTGTCCCAGCCAAAGCCGCTGCGTCGGCGGTGGCCTGCAACATTTCCTTGGTTCGCCAAGCATTGCCTGCGTCAATCGACAAGCCACCTATAAGCAGGAATGCAGTTGCCCAACCCAGGGACCAGACAGTTACGACGCCGCTTTCGTCGCGGGAAAATTCCCGCGCGGAGTTCCAGATAGTCATTTACACACCTCACTCAAACATTATGGGGGCAGAGAGTGACAGTTATTCAGGCTCTTCTCTCAGGATAACTTGGGCAACAAGGTCCGATCCGGCAAACGCCGCCATCGGGGAATAGGAAAACAACAAGACATCGCCAACCGAAGTTGTGATTGTCACGGATACTTCCGGTCCAGTGGCGTCGGCGGCGACCGTATAAGGATGGCCGCCAAACGTCATGGCGCTGGTTGCGTGCGTTTCCGCCGACGCTTGGTCAAATTCATGCGTCGCAATACGCCGCGCGGTATCGCGCGCCACGTTCCACATGCTGGATTGGGTCAAGAACAACAGGCTGACCTCGACGATCAGGAACAATATGATTATGAACAGCGGTAGCCATATAACGAATTCCACCGTGACGGTGGCCATGTCATCTTGACGAAAGCGCTGCAACCAACTGACCCGTGGGGACTTCGGCGTCAGCTTGGCGTCTAGAGACACTGTTTCTCGCTTCGTCACAACTTCCTCACGTGATATAGTCAACAGACTATCACCGGTATTTTGCGCCTTTGACGGATCATACGTCAATGTGCCTTGATTTCAGGGAGCCGGGGGGCTTGCCAATCAAGGTAGACGTCCAACCTTTCTCCAAGATGAACGAAAAGTGGAATCAGCCCGAAAAATTCACCTGAGCTTAACAATCGTTAACTTTAGCGACTGTTTTTGTTGAGTTTTGCATGTCCAATTTCCTATTTTCAGTCCTCAAGGTCGATCGCGCTGGGACAAGATGACGACATCCGAGGGTGATTCCACCTCGACCGAATCGAACTCAAACGATTGCAGCCGATGCGCACGCGTCCCTGCCTTGGTGCCGGAAATCTTAATATCCTCAATGTCTTGAGCCGCCTGCCGGAAATGCCCGTCAAGCCTGCCTACCCGCTCGCCCAACCGCTCCAAATCTTTGTGAAGCGCCCCCAATTCGCGCCGGATCTCGCCCGCTTTCTCGCGCATCCGCGCGTCTTTGAGCACTGCCCGCATCGTGTTCAAAACCGCCATGCACGTCGTCGGTGACACGATCCAGACGCGTGCGTCAAACCCTTCGCGCACCACGTCGCCAAAATTCGCATGCAACTCGGCATAGACGGCTTCCGACGGCAAAAACATCAAGGCCCCCCCCGCCGTTTCGCCTTCGATGATATATTTCTCGGCCACCGCCCTGATATGAGCGCGTACTGACGTGCGCAAATCCCGTTGCGCCTGCACCAGCTCGGCCCCAACCGATGCCGCTCGCAGCTTTTCATAGGCCTCGAGCGGAAACTTGGAATCAATCACGATGGGGCCTGGTGGATTGGGCAAGTGCACCAAACAATCCGCTCGTTTCCCGTTCGATAGCGTCGCTTGCAATGCATAAGCATCGGGCGGCAAGGCTTTGGTCACGATATCGTTCAGTTGAATCTCGCCAAAGGCGCCGCGGGTTTGCTTGTTGGAAAGGATGTCTTGCAGCGACAGCACGTCGCCCGACAGTTTCTCGATATTGGTCTGCGCCCGATCAATCGTCGCAAGCCGCATTTGCAACTCACCCAAAGAATGCGCCGTGCGCGTTGCCGACCCGTGCAAGTTTTCGGCCATGTTTTTTTGAACTTCTGCCAGCCTCGCCTCCAAGGTCGCCATCAACCGCGATTGGGTGGCCAATTGCGTATCGGAAACCGTCCTTAACCCACCCTGCAACTGCTGCTGCCCGTCCGACAACCCGCGCACGGTCGCGCTGAGCAGTCCCATATGCTGCGCCAAAGGTTCAGCCGCCCTGACGGATCTGTTTGCGGCGCGCAACGCCAATGCGACCAACAAGAAGAAGCATGCCACCAATACCGCAGCGATCAACGCAGCAAGCACATAGGGGTCACCGAACTCTATTATTGTATCGCCGAACTTTATCATTTTCGTCCGAACAACCGCTCGATGTCGGTCAACTTTAGTTCCACATAGGTCGGACGACCGTGGTTGCATTGCCCTGAAAACGGCGTTGCTTCCATATCGCGCAACAAGGCATCCATCTCAGTCGCATTCATTCGGCGTCCAGACCGCACAGACCCATGACACGCCATCCGGCTGAGCACCGCATCAATACGCGTTTCCAAACCAACCGTTGCTCCGGTTTCGGCCAGCTCATCCGCGATGTCGTGCAATAACAGCGCCGCATCCACATTGCCCAAAATCGCCGGTATCTCGCGCACGCAAACAGCTTGACCGCCGAACACTTCCACCACTAATCCCAACTCTGCCAGAACATCGGCTGAATCCAACACCCGGCTGCGATCCGCTGCTGCTAATTCCACTATACGGGGAACTAGCAGCACCTGCGAAGCCACCCCATTCGCCGTCCGCTGACGTTTCAACCGCTCATATACCAACCGCTCATGAGCAGCATGCTGATCGACGATCACCATGCCGTCTGCAGTCTGCGCAATAATGTAATTCTCATGCACTTGGGCCCTAGCCGCCCCCAAGGGCTGCGCGGTCCCTTCATCCGACCCGGCTTCAACCCTGGCTGACGCCAAGCCATCAAACGCCAATGCCGGTTCTTGAAAACTGAAAGCGCCAATCGAAGGCCGGTCCATCTGATAGACACGCGCCGCACCTAAAGTCGCCGTCGCCAGCGTGCTCGATCCGCGGTGCCCAGCCCCAGCCAACGCGTGGCGCAAAGCTGACACCACCAACCGTCGCACCACGGCAGGGTCGCGAAAGCGCACCTCGGCCTTCGCCGGATGCACATTCACATCGACCCATTCGGGATCACAATCCAAAAATAACACCGCCGCGGGGTGGCGGTCGCGGCCGAGCAGATCGATATAGGCGGCGCGCAGTGCGCCGGTCAGCAATTTGTCCTTCACCGGGCGACCGTTGACGAACAAGAATTGGGCCACCGCGGCGCCCCTCGAAAAGGTCGGCAGCCCGGCAAGCCCCGACAAGCGCAGACCGTCACGCTCTACAGCTACGCGCACGGCATTCTCGATAAACTCCGAACCCAGCACCTTGCCGATCCGCCCTCTCAGCGCATCAAAAAAGTCGCCGGTTTCACAGTCGACACGGAATAACTCTCGGCGGGTGCCGTCACTTTCATCCACCAGGCGAAATGAAACCGCCGGGGCAGCCAACGCCAGTCGGCGCACGACTTCGCCAATCGCCTGTGACTCGGCGCGATCGGTGCGCAGAAATTTCAGCCGCGCCGGTGTTGCATAGAACAGGTCGCGCAGTTCGACGCGCGTGCCTTGTGCCAATGCCGTTGGCCGAACAGCGCCGATCCTGCCGCCAGCAACCGAAACCTCGCTTGCCGCAGTCGCGCCGACAGCACGCGATGCCAAAGCGATGCGCGCCACCGCCCCCAGCGATGGCAAAGCTTCACCGCGAAATCCAAACGATATGATATTCGTGAGGTCAGAACCGTCAATTTTTGACGTTGCGTGTCGGGATAGAGCCAAAACCAGTTCTTCAGAGGGAATTCCATGCCCGTCATCCACAACCCGGATCAGCATCTTGCCGCCATCTGCATACGCAATGTCAACCCGCGATGCGCCCGCATCCAATGCGTTTTCGACCAGTTCTTTCACAGCGGAAGCCGGTCTTTCCACTACTTCGCCCGCCGCGATTCGGTTGGACGCGGCTTCGTCCATTTGTCGAATTGGGCGTCTGTGGGCCTTTATGTTGGGGTCAATTGCGTTCATGCCACCAGAATTAGCGCTTCTGTCGCGATTCTGCTATGGCAATCGTTACCGGGACGGCGGGGCTGCAGGGGTGCGAATGCCCATTGCCCGCAACCGCTCCAATTCCGCCTGCGCGTCCAAAAGATCGCCGCGTCCATCAAACAGACCGAACCAGCCAAATCCGTCATCAGGTACCGTTCCTGCGCGCTGCTTTATTTCGGCTAGAAACAAGGAATCACCGCTTGCTGAAGCAGCATTGCTCGGTGCCGAGCCGGTCATGGCGACGACGACATCGATGCCGGGGGTCAAATCAGCGCGATTGCCGGTTCCGGGCAAAGGCTCGGGCAGCTGCGAAAAATCGCTCGGTGGTTCAAGCGGTTTTTGCGGAACTGTTGCAAGCTCGTCTGGGCCACCTCGGTTGCTCAGCCGTTCCAATAACCCGCGACCATCCGACGGACGCCGATCACAACCGCCAATGGCGGTTGCCAGGATCAGAACCGCCACGAATGCACTTCTCATCTTCATTGCCCCAAACCCTTGCTCGTCTTAGCTGTAACGACCTTTTTCAGCGCAGTCATCCTTTGACTTTTGGCTTGCCCGAAATCAAAATCAATCCGAACGCGCCTGCAAATATTGCAATATCGGCAATATTGAAGGCGTACGGGTTGTGGATTCCACAGCAGCTCATGTTCAGGAAATCCGCCACAGCGCCGTATTGGAGGCGATCCCAGACGTTGCCAAGCGCACCGCCGATGACGGCACCAACCAGCAGGGGCTGCCGCCAGCCCGAGAGTTGCCGCGCCCACCAGAGCAGGCCTGCAACGATTACCAAAGCAAGTCCAACAAGAATTGCCCTGCCGAACTTTTCGCCCGACCCAAAAAGGCCAAAATTGATCCCGGTGTTCCAGGCCATCATCAAGTTGAGGTACGGCGGCCAGACGGGAATATCAAACCGTGTGTCAAGGCTTAGATATTCGACGATCCAGACCTTGCTGGCCCGGTCAATCAGGAAAACCAGACCAGCGCTCAGCAAAGCAATTTTCACGAAGCCCATCCAATCAAATCAAGCCGTGCTTCGTTACAGCACGCTATTTCCCTGATCTCAAGCCTTGCCAACAATGCTGCATTCGCCGATATATCTTTCAAAGCGAAAAACCATGACAAACAGCATCCACTCCGCGCCAATATTGGCCGCGTCCGACCATTCTTGGGCGGGTAACATCCGGGCGACACTGGCGCTCGGATTGCCATTGGTTGGCTCGCAACTGGCTCAGAATTTGATTTGGGTCACCGATACGGTTCTGCTGGGCTGGCTGGGGGCAAAGGAACTGGCGGCAAGCGTTCTGGGCACCGCGATGTTCTTTGTTTTCTTCATCGTTGGCTCGGGTGTCAGCAATGCGGTGATGACAATTTCGGCAAATGCCGCAGGCAAGAACGATACGCGAGGTGTGCGCCGAGCGACACGGATGGGGCTTTGGGAAGCCGCAATTTTTGGCATGATGATCATGATACCTTTGGCCTATGCCGAAAGTTTTCTATTGGCGATCGGACAGTCCGCCGAACTTTCAGCCATGGCGGCGGGTTACGTTCATGTCTCGATGTTTGGTATTGCGCCGGCATTGATTGCCATGACGATGCGCGGATTTCTGTCTGCGGTTGAACACGCGGCAATCTTGCTTTGGGTCACGGTTCTGGGGGTCTTGGTCAACGCGTTTTTGGCCTATGCCCTGATTTTCGGCAATTTTGGCATGCCCGCCTTGGGTCTGACGGGCGCAGCGATTGGTTCGGTTGGTACCAATGTGGCGATGGCCATCGCTTTGATTGTCTATTCGGTCTGGAAGAAATCACTGCGTCGATACGAAATATTGGCGCGGTTCTTCAAATTTGATTGGCCAATCATGAAGGCCTTGCTGAAACTTGGCATTCCGATTGGTTTAACCTTGCTGGCCGAAGTGGGAATGTTCAACGGCGCGGCCTTTATGATGGGGTGGAGCGGGACGATTGCTTTGGCGGCGCATGGCATTGTCCTGCAAATTGCCTCATTGGCATTCATGATTCCGTTCGGGCTTTCTCAGGCCGCAAATGTTCGTGTTGGACGGGCTGTTGGGCGGGTGGATTTGATCGGAATTGACCGGGCGGCGAAAACCGCGCTGCTTATCTGTGTCTGCTCGGGCCTGACCACCGCTTTGATCTTTTGGAGCATTCCGGAATGGTTGATCAGCTTGTTTTTAGACCAAAGCAACGCCGATTCAGCCCGTATCGTGGCCTATGGCATACCATTGCTGGGCCTTGCGGCGGCTTTTCAGGTTTTTGATTCGATTCAAGTAACTTCGGTTGGGTTACTTCGGGGCGTTCGGGACGCGCGCATACCGATGTTTATCGCCATTTTTGCCTATTGGGGTGTTGGTCTGCCGATGGGTTATGTCTTGGCGGTCCCCTTTGGCTATGGCGGTTATGGCGTTTGGATCGGTTTGGCTGCCGGGCTGGCGCTGGCCGCCGCGCTGATGAGCTGGCGGTTCTTTCACCGCCGTGCCAGATGGCTGGAATATTAAATGTTTTCACGCGTGAAATATCATGTAACTAATTGATAGTGTTGCATATTAAAAATTGCGTTAACCTAAAATTTACTTATTGGAGTCACAGGGCCGGATGCTTGCAAATAGCAGTGCCGCTTTTTGTGCACTGCAACAGAAGGATTCTTGACAAAACCATCGGGGGTAAAGTGGGGCAAATGGCGGGTGCGAAGGCGGTTTTCGGGTTGTTTCGCGCGTTTTGAAAGGCAATTTCTTCGATTGCTGCAGGCGCGAAGGCCATGCGGCGTTTCCGTCAAACCGGGAATCATCCTGCGAAACACTTGAGGAATCGCCACGACCAAACTATATGCAGCCGCGAGAGGTTGCGCGGGTGAACGCCTTGCGAACCCGGTCAGGTCCGGAAGGAAGCAGCCGCAACAAGTTCCGTTTGGGTCGTTGTAGCCTCTCGCTTGAAACACTTGGCCAAAGGAGATGTTCATGATTGCAGCATTCATCCCGCAGGCGGAGCGTTTTTTTGCGGCTTAAAGCCGCGATTTTCCCTTAGCGCTTGATCAGAATTGACGCGCGTGCCTGCGCCGTGCGTTGATTGATTTATTGTCCCCGGTCAGGGATTTTGAAGGCGTATTCACATGAATTCGACAAATCTGACTTTGCCCGATCTGGGCTGGAGTCATTTCTTTGAGGCACAGCTTGAGCTGGGCGAAGTTGGCGTGCTGCAACCCGTACGGGTGACCGAAGTGCAGCGCGGGGTGGCTTTGGTTGTTGGGGTGAACGGCATTTCGCAGATTTCGACCGACAAGCTGGAGCCGCTTGCGGTGGGGGATTGGCTGGTGTTGGGCGAAGGGTTGCCTCGGCTGCTCGAGCGGTCGAGCGCCATTAGCCGGAAGGCGGCTGGCTCGGCCCATGCGGTACAATTGATTGCCAGCAATGTTACGAGCATGTTCATCGTTTCAAGCTGCAACGCCGATTTCAACATCGCGCGGTTGGAGCGGTATCTGGTTTTGGCGCGGCACAGCGGCGTGGTGCCGGTGATGGTGCTGACCAAGGCGGATATGTGTACCGATCCGCTTGAGTTTGTCGATCATGCGCGGACATTGGACCCGTCGTTGGTGATTGAAGTGGTTGATGCGCATTCGGCGACTGCGTTTGAACGGTTGTCGCCGTGGTGCGGTCGGGGTGAAACGATTGTTCTGGCGGGAACCTCGGGCGTCGGCAAATCGACTTTGGCGAACCTGCTGTGCGGCACGTCTCAAGCGGTGCAGGACATCCGCGAGGATGACGCGCGGGGACGGCACACGACCACGGCCAGGTCGATGCACCGGTTGCTGGGGGGCGGCTGGCTGATCGACACACCGGGGATGCGCGAGTTGAAACTGGCGGAGGTCAGTGACGGGATCGACGCGGTTTTTGGCGATATTCTGGAGTTGGAATTGAGCTGCCGTTTCCGCGATTGCTCGCATGAAAGCGAGCCGGGATGTGCGGTGCAGGCGGCGATTTTGGCCGGTGACCTGGAGGAGCGGCGGCTGGAAAGCTGGCGAAAACTGGCGCGTGAGGATCGGTTTCATACCGAGACTTTGGCGCAGACTCATGCCCGCAACAAGGCGTTTGGCAAGATGCACCGGGTTGTCAAACAGCGGATGAAAACCGGCAAAGGGCGTCTGCCATCGGGGTAGGCGCGACTGTCGCGACAAGCAAAACGCAGTAAAAACTTGCTGCGCAAGCCTGCGTTTGATACCCTGTGACCAAGATTTGGGGGCAATCCGCGTTGGCAGTGTTTCATTGCTTGTTCACGCTGATGGCACGGCAAGCCGGTAGCAGCGCGGTCGCTGCGACTGGTGATCAAGCTGGCCCTAAATCTAACCGCTCCAATCCAAAGGTCCTTGTCCCTTATGCCCGCTAAACCAGAGGTGAAACCATGAATTCGATGACCAAACTGTTCGCAGCCACGTGTCTGTTCGCATCGGTAAGCGGCGCATTGGCGCAAGAGGTGGTTGCGACGCTTGACGGCGAAGCCTCGGGTATTCGCATCGAGATCACCGAGCTTTCGCGGACAAGCGGCGAGACGGTAACGATGAAATTCCGCTTGTTTAACGATACCGGCGAAGACTTTGGATTTTATAGTTTGATGGGCAGTTACGATGTCAGTGCCCTGCATCTGATCGACGCTGTCGGCAAGAAGAAATACCTCGTCATTTTGGATTCCTCCAACAATTGCCTGTGCAGCAGCGCCTTGGACAAGGTCGAAAATGGCAAATCCTTAAACCTTTGGGCCCGGTTCCCGGCCCCGCCTGCAGAGGTGGTAGAAGTCAGTGTTGTCATGCCGCATTTCATTCCAACCGACGCGCCGATTTCGCAATAGGCAACGGCGATGCGCGTTTGGGCATATTGGGTCGCTTTGGTTCTGCTCGCAGCCGGGCCGGCATTTTCGCAAGTCGATATTTCCGGGAAGGTTTCCGACCTGATTTTTTCCACCCGCGATCTGGTTTTCCAAGTCGAAGATATGGGTGGCGGGGTTGAGGCGCTTGCGGAATCGGTCAGCGATCTTGAGGTGAACGAGACCGAGACCGAAATCCGCATCGAACTGGCCGCCGACGTATTGTTTGACTTTGACAGCGCCGACTTGCGAGCGGAAGCCGAGGCCGCGCTTGGCAACGTCGCCGAAATCATCCGTGCCCATGCCGGGGCCAGCGTCCGGGTTGAAGGCCATACCGATTCAAAAGGCTCGGGGGAATACAATCAGGTTTTGTCCGAACTGCGGGCCGAATCGGTGCGGGATTGGTTGTTGGCGGCTGGCGGGTTGAGCAGCACCAATTTCGCGACGACCGGCTTTGGCGAAAGCCAGCCCGCCGCCGCCAACGAAACTGCGGATGGTTCGGACGACCCGGAAGGTCGGCAAAAGAACCGCCGGGTCGAGATTGTGGTCGAGAAATAACGACGGCAGCCAATTCGCCAACGGGATTCGCTACCAGCCAATCAGATCGTCAGTGCCGCCCATCGACGCCGGGTAGCCTTTGAAATGCGGAAGGCTGTCTTTGACCGGTACCACCGAATATTGGCACTGCTGGTGGAACGCGGGCTGGAACATGCCTTCTGGCAACAAATAGGCATTCACGCCCTTGACCGGGAAATTCGGCGGCTGCTGATAGAGTCGGGTGCCGCAGCGCGGGCAGAAATAGCGCGGGTTGTCCACAACTTTCCACGAATCCGGTGTGCCCGCGACGATATTCACCGCATCAACGGGATAGATCGCCACTTTGACATAGGGTGCTGTATGGGCGGTCTGGCAATTGTCGCAATGACAATAAGCATGGACCATCGGCTCGCCGCTGATCTCGAGTTTGATGTCGCCGCACAGACACTGGATCTGAAAACTCATAACCTGTCCCCCTGTTACGCGGAGGCGGCATTGCGACTCCGCAATGGGTGGACATTATAAGAGTGTTCGGGTCGCGAGGCCAATGATTTTCCAGAAGAATGCGGGCGGCAAAGCCAAACGGCACGATGCCGAAAATGGTAGGGCGATGCCTTGCCGCCACTTTACCCAACCACTAGGGTGACGCTTCATCTTTGGAACCCAACAATGCCCGATCAACCCAAGCTCGCCTATCAGGTGCTCGCCCGGAAATACCGACCGGCGACGTTTGCCGATCTTGTGGGGCAAGACGCGATGGTGCGGACGTTGCGCAATGCGTTTGCGGCGGACCGGATTGCGCATGCGTTCGTTTTGACCGGCGTGCGCGGAGTGGGGAAAACCACGACGGCGCGGATCATTGCCAAGGGGATGAATTGCGTTGGGCCGGACGGCAAGGGCGGGCCGACGATTGAGCCTTGCGGTTTGTGTGATGCCTGCAAAAGCATTGCCGAGGGGCGGCATGTTGATGTGATGGAAATGGACGCGGCGTCGCGGACTGGGGTTGGGGATATTCGAGAGATAATTGACTCGGTCAATTATCGGGCGGCTTCGGCGCGCTATAAAATCTATATCATCGACGAAGTGCATATGCTGTCGACCAATGCGTTCAACGCTTTGTTGAAAACGCTGGAGGAACCGCCGGCGCATGTGAAATTCATCTTTGCCACCACGGAAATCCGCAAGATTCCGGTGACGGTTTTGTCGCGCTGCCAGAGGTTCGATTTGCGCCGGATCGAGCCGGAGGCGATGTTTGGGTTTCTGCGCGAGATTGCGGCGAAAGAGGGTGTTTCCGTGGCCGAAGATGCGCTGGCGTTGATCGTGCGGGCCTCGGAAGGGTCGGCAAGGGATGCGCTGTCGTTGCTGGATCAGGCGATTGCGCATGGGGCCGGGGTGACGTCGGCCGAGCAGGTACGGGCGATGCTGGGGCTGGCGGACCGCGGGCGGGTGCTCGATCTGTTCGACCTGGTGATGAAGGGTGAGGTGGCGGCGGCGCTGAGCGAGTTATCGGCGCAATATGCCGATGGTGGCGACCCGCTGGCGATTTTGCGCGATATGGCCGAAGTGACTCATTGGGTGTCGGTGGTGAAGATATCGCCGCAAGCCGCTGAGGATCCCACTGTGACACCGGATGAGCGGTCGCGTGGTTTGGAGATGGCGGCGGCTTTGCCGATGCGGGCGCTGACGCGGATGTGGCAGATGTTGCTGAAGGCGTTGGAAGAGGTGTCGGTTGCGCCGAACGCCATGATGGCCGCCGAAATGGCGGTGATCCGGCTGACGCATGTGGCGGAACTGCCCAGTCCGGAAGACTTGGTAAGGCGGTTGCAGGATATGCCGGTGCCATCGCCGGGGAATGCGCCGTCGCTGCGCGATACTCCGGGGTCTGGACCACGGGCGATGGTGGTGAACGGTGGGGCCGTTGCGGTTGCAGCACCTGTTGCCGATGCCTTGGCGCGGTATGCGCGGTTCGATGATGTGGTGGCGTTGATACGGGTGCGGCGCGATGCGCGGTTGCTGATGGACGTGGAAACCGGAGTGAAACTGGTGTCCTATGCGCCCGGTCGCATCGAGTTTGAGCCGTCAGATGCGGCACCGGCGGATTTGGCCGCGCGGCTGGGCAGCCGGTTGCAGGAATGGACAGGACGGCGTTGGGGCGTCTCGGTGGTGTTTGCCGGTGGCGGCGCGACGTTGCGCGAAGCGTCAGACACCCGGCGCTCGGATTTGCACGGTTTGGCACTGGCGCATCCGATGGTGCAGGCCGCGCTGGCGGCGTTTCCGGGGGCCGAGATTAAAGACGTTCGCATTCCGGAAGAGCTGACGGTGCCGCTGGTTGAAGATGCTGGTGAAGACTGGGATCCGATCGATCCCTTTGAGGAGGATTGAGAGATGTTGAAAGGTTTGGGGCAACTGGGCGACATGGCAAAGATCATGAAACAAGCCAAGGAAATGCAGGGCAAGATGGCCGATTTGCAGGAAAGATTAGCGGATATTGACGTGGTCGGGTCAGCCGGTGGGCTGGTGAAAATCGGGGCGACGGCGAAGGGGGAGATTACGTCGGTGACATTGGCGGCGTCGCTGATGACAGCGGAAAATCTGCAAGTGGCCGAGGATTTAATTTTGGCGGCCATCAAGGATGCGCAGGCCAAAGCAGCGGCTTCGGCGCAAACGGAAATGGCGCGGATAACTGAATCACTGGGCCTGCCTGCGGGCATGAAACTGCCGTTTTGACCCATGAATGAAGGTTCAGGTCGAGAAATTGAACGCCTGATCGAGTTGATGGCCAAGCTGCCGGGGCTGGGCCCGCGCTCGGCCCGCCGGGCGGTTCTGGCACTGGTCAGAAAACGCGCACTGCTGCTGGAACCGCTGGCGAAAGCATTGGCCGAAGTATCCGAACACGTGCGCGAATGCCCGGTTTGCGGGAATATTTCGACCGGTGCTTTATGCGCGATCTGTGCCGATCCGCGGCGGGACGGCAAATTGATTTGCGTGGTCGAGGGAGTTGCGGACCTTTGGGCAATGGAGCGACCGGCGATTTTTAAGGGAAAATACCACGTTTTAGGCGGTGTTTTATCGGCTTTGGACGGGGTTGGACCGGAGGTTTTGCGGATTCCGGCTCTGATTTCAAGGGTTTCGCAGGAGGGTGTCAGCGAGGTTATCATGGCCCTCAATGCCACGATTGATGGGCAAACCACGGCACATTATATTGCCGATCATCTGGAAGGTTTGGGCATTGCCGTCACCTCGCTGGCCCAGGGCGTGCCGATTGGCGGCGAATTGGAC
>JANMOK010000020.1:0-1668 GCA_031369165.1 Paracoccaceae bacterium | reverse complement strand
AGTCTGACACCCCTCATATTTAGCGAAATGACCGATGAAGTCTACGCGACGCTCTCCAGCAAGGGCCTTCGCAAGCTACGCGTTCTGCGAGCACGCGACTTCGTCATCGCCAATATCTCGGCCCCGTCGGGTCTGGCGGCGGCGGATGAAGAGGCGGATGCGGCGGCCGCAGCGGCAGCGGTACCAACTGCGCCGACCGAATAGAATTCGGTTCCGACCCGTGCTATCCAGAACGCGCCGCTCAACCAGTGGCGCGTTTTCTTTTGGAATGGGGCGATGAAGTTACTGGTAGGCTTGGGCAATCCCAGCGCGAAATATGCGAACAATCGGCATAACGTCGGCTTTATGGCGGTTGATGCCATTGCCGGCGCGCATGAATTTTCGCCGTGGCGCAGCCGGTTTCATGGCGAATATGGCGAAGGCACGCTGTCGGGCGACAGGGTAATCCTGCTAAAACCGGCAACCTACATGAACAATTCGGGCCAATCAGTGGGCGAGGCTTTGCGGTTCTACAAACTCGCCCCGACCGATGTGATTGTTGTCCACGACGAGCTAGACCTTGAACCCGGCAAATGTCGGCTGAAAACCGGCGGCGGTCACGCCGGTCACAACGGATTGCGCTCCATCCACCAGCACATCGGCGAAACCTATCACCGTTTGCGCATTGGCATCGGCCACCCCGGCGATAAAAACGCGGTATCGGCCTACGTCCTGCACGATTTTGCCAAAACCGACAAGGATTGGCTGGCACCTTTGCTGGAACGAATAGCCAAAGCGGCACCGTTGCTGATCAGTGGCGATCAGGGAAGGTTTGCCAATGCGATTGCGCCGCTGTTTGAAGCCAAAGACAAACCCACCAAGATTGCGCTGGAACCGGTGGCCAAGGAACCGGCAGATGCACGCAGCGCCTTGCAAAAACTTATCGACCGTTTCCTATAATCGCGTCGGCTTGGCGCGGGTTCTGCTTGCCTCTCAGAGGTCAGAATCAAAAAGGCGCGGCCCCATAGGCCGCGCCCGCTACTCATTCCAATCAAACTTAGTTGGACACGGCGACAAAGCCGGTGATCGCAAGAATATCGTCGGTGCCGTAGTCATCAACTTTCGGCATCGCGTCGTCATTCGAGTGCTGGATCGAGAGGTAGGCCGTCATCCCGTCAGGCGCGAAGATAAAGCCAGTCGGCTCGGCGCTGCTGTCCATCACTGACAGCATTTTTACGCAACCATCGGATTTCACGTTGCGGTCAGCACCGTCAGGCAAACACGCGAAAATGTCACCGTTCGGATAGTCCTCAATCACAAACAGGTTGCCAGTATTCGGCTGGAAATCAAGGTTGTCGAACGAGTTGAAATCGGCATCGCCTTCGATGAACCGCACAACTTCCGTGGTAAATTCGATCTTGCCTTCAGCATCTGCCAAAGCAATTTCCAGCGGCTTGTGATCGACAACGCACATCACCTCGGCGTTGTTTTTCGCACCTTCGTTGCCGGTGTTGGTGAAGCAGAACCGAACGCCTTCACCATTGAACGCTACATCCTGGTGCAGATCTTCAGGGCGGTAATACCCTGTCGCTCCACCAGCATTGGCTTCCGCGCGCACATTCGTGGCAGCCACTTCGAACCAACCTGCATGTCCGGTTTCACAGCCCTGACCAAATTGTAAGGCGCTCG
>JANMOK010000011.1:0-5034 GCA_031369165.1 Paracoccaceae bacterium | reverse complement strand
CCGTCCCTCAAAGTTGCGGTTCGAGGTCGAAGCACACCTTTCCCCCACCGCCAACTGGTCCGGGTTCATCGCCAGACACATCGAACACCCCGCCATTCGCCATTCAAACCCGGCTTCGATCAGCTTGGCCGCAATCCCCTCTTTTTCCGCCTGCGCCCGCACCAGCCCCGATCCCGGCACCACCATCGCCCGCAATCCAGCTTTGACCCGATGCCCTTGCATCACTTTCGCCACTTCACGCAAATCTTCGATTCGCCCGTTGGTGCAAGACCCGATGAACACCGTATCAATCGCAATGTCCTGCAATCGCGTTCCCGGCTTCAGCCCCATATAATCCAGCGACCGCGTCGCTGCCTCGATCTTTCCGCCCTTGAACTCCGAAGGATGCGGCACGATTCCTGTGATTGGCAGCACGTCTTCCGGCGACGTCCCCCAAGTCACCACCGGGGCAATATCCTCGCCACGCAGCACCAATTCCTTGTCGAAATGCGCACCTTCATCGGTGAACAAAGTCGCCCAGTAAGCCATGGCCGCATCCCACTTCGCCCCTTTCGGCGCATGCGGACGACCCTTCACATAGGCGAATGTCTTTTCATCGGGAGCAATCAACCCGGCCCTCGCCCCACCTTCAATCGCCATATTGCAAACCGTCATCCGCCCTTCGACCGAAAGATCACGAATGACCCCGCCGCAATATTCAATCACATGCCCGTTGCCGCCAGCGGCTCCGGTAGCGCCGATGATCGACAAAGTAACGTCCTTTGCGGTCACAAACGGCGACAATTTTCCCGTCACTTCAACCCGCATGTTCTTCGACTTCTTCGCAATCAGCGTCTGCGTTGCCAAAACATGCTCGACTTCCGACGTGCCAATCCCATGCGCCAGCGCCCCGAAAGCCCCATGCGTTGCGGTATGGCTATCCCCACAAACAATCGTCATCCCCGGTTGCGTCCAACCCTGTTCCGGCCCGATGATATGCACAATCCCCTGCCGAACGTCGGAAACTGGATAATAGTGAATGCCAAAATCCTTGGCATTTTTATCCAACGCCTCAACCTGAATCCGGCTTTCCACATTGTCGATGCCTTTGGTCCGGTCCAGCGTTGTGGGAACATTGTGGTCCGGCACCGCAATCGTCTTTTCCGGCGCGCGCACCTTGCGCCCCGCCAGGCGCAAGCCCTCAAAGGCCTGCGGGCTGGTTACCTCGTGCACCAAATGTCGGTCGACATACAGCAGCGCGGTACCATCGGCATCTTCATGCACCAGATGGGCGTCCCAGATTTTGTCATAGAGTGTTTTGGCTGCGGACATCAGATTTCTCCCGCGCAATGATGTGACCAGATAGAGCGGACAATCGTTTGAGTCGCGCTCAAGCCCCCGCCGCGCCTGAAATAAGCGCACCATAAAACCGCCAGGGCAGCCGCGCGTGGTCAGACAGGTGGACGATCTTTTTCATACCGTATTAGATAAAGCGGAATTGCTGGCAGGGCAAGGCACATGCCCGCAGATGCAAACGTGAGTATGCACGTCGAAATAATTAGCATCCCAACGACCGAACGCCCTAAATTCCAGGATGGCAGTCGATACCGTGCGTCAAAGCCAAACTCGACATTTCATTCAATGAATGCATCCAACTTTTGTGCAGATTTGGCGTCCACGAGAATTGTTCGATCTGCTGCGACCCGCAGCCGTTCCGAACGTATTTCGCTCGCCTCGGGTATCGGCATGTCAGCCGCAGTTCTGATGAACCTATTGTCTTCGAGCAAGACCCACAACTTGGCGAAATCCAGTTCCGATACGGCCATCGGACCCTTGATGCCTTCGCCGTCGAAATAGTCCCAATACTTTGTCACCGCGGCAAGAAAACGCACATCTTGGGACAGCAGCGTCTCGCGCGCTATGTTAATGGTTGCCGGTGGTTTGGCCCTTCGCAGGATCATTGCCAGCCGGACGTCTTGGGCGCAAAAAATTGACATGAGGTGCAGCGAGCTTGACTCGCTTAAAACAATCCTTTTGGCAGTTCTATACCGGGCTATTTGCTCCGCCAGACTGTACTCCTCAGGACGAAATATTTCGTAACCTTCAGACCTGAAACCTGCTTCAATTGCGCGTTCGCCCAGCACCCGGCCACGGTCATTCGGCAGGCCTGATCTTGTGACATACAGATCGGGATAGTGGCCGCCGCGGCGTCGCAATGGTCCTGATTGCAGCCACGCTCGAATACCGCCGCCACGTTCGTCAGGTCCCGGAAGCCTCGAAAATATCCAGTTTCGCAGGCTTTCTTGCATATTCTGGCCTGCAATTGGATTGTAAAGACTCGCAGGTACCCAGATTCTTTCAAATATGACCGGCCCGTTTATGAAAATGATCGGATTCTTGATTTTCATGAGGGCAAACCACTGTCTGGCCGTGCGGCTAAGTTCTCGTTTCGCATCTGAACGCACGATAAATACCAGCGGTGTCTCTTTCGGGAACTTGTCCAAAGCCCACAAACATCCCGTGCTTTCACAGATAAAGTGGCCAAAGTGACCCTGCATTCGGCCGCAAAACAAAGCTTCCGCCGCATATCTGGTTGCGGTTTGCAGTCCGGACGCCAGGTCCGAACACGGAGTTCTCATTTGGACTGCAAGCAATGGATCTGGTTTGCCGTCACTCAGATAAATGCCACCTTCACCCCAGGAAGCGGAACCGAATCCTCGGGTTGTGGTGGCTGGCAACAAGATGCAATCTTGCCGCAACGTGATGTCCGCTTCTATTGCTGGGCTTTGCGTCGTGCCTTCCAAACTAAACTTGTTCATCGGTTCTCACCTATGCCCTTCCGTTTAACAATTTCGCGCTGCACGCTACCGATTTCCTGGCAACGAGTTACACATGCTTCGCCAGTTGCCAAGCTGCAGCGGGAATCGCCAGCACCGACCCTGTGACAATCCCGCGCCGATTCAGAACCACCGCATTCATCCGCTTTTGGGCCGCCGGATTGCCCCACTCTAGCGCCCCCAGATGCACCAGCAACGCGGCAATTGCTGCCTCAGACGCCCTAGCGGCCCCGTCGTCGATCTTCAAGGCAATACCGAACCCCAGCTTTGGCAAGATCGCCACATAAACCCCCTCTGCCCCACCTTTGACAGCAACACCGTCCAAAGCTGCCATCAACTCCGAACTGGCGGCACCTGCGCCTTCCACCAACAGCGGATGTGCGATCATCGCCGTCACCAGCGATGAGGCCGCCGCCTCGCGCGCCGAGCCCATCCCTTTTGGTCGTGCCATCCTTGCCATTGCCCGTGCCAAACCCGCTAAACTCGTCGTAAAATTTGGGGCGGAACAGCCGTCAATGCCGTAACCCGGGCTTACTTCGCCCGTCATCTCCTCAAACGCCAGCTTGACGGCTTGCTGAACCGGATGGTCAACCTCGACATATTCGCTGCCGGCCCGCAAGTGCGCAGCCAGCGTCAGAAATCCCGTGTGTTTCCCCGAACAATTGTTGTGTATTTGACAGGGTCCCGTCCCGGCGTCGTGCAGGCGAAATCTGTCTTCGGCAGCTGCCGGCGATTGGGTACCACAGCGCAAATCGCCTTCGCTTTTACCGATCGCTGCCAGCCAGCGCTCAACCTTTGCCGTGTGAATCAAGGCCCCGTTATGCGATGCACAGGCCAATGCCAATTGTTCGCTTCCAAGCGCGGCAGCTTTCGCCGCACCGCTTTCGACCAAAGGCAATGCTTGCAGCATCTTGCAGGCCGAGCGGGGAAATATCGTTTTTTCCGGATCACCCCAAGCCAGGATAATAGCGCCCGAATGGTCACATATAACGGCATGTCCGCGATGAAGCGACTCGAGCATGCCGCCGCGCCATACTTCAACCATCGCTACTGCGTCGCTCACATATTTTCTCCTAAAAGCAGCCTCTGTCCACGTTCAACGCGCAATCACTAATAAATGCGCGTTGGGGGCTGGAAAACCACCCCCATTTTTCGCTAGATTGCCGACGCAGGCAAATTAGCTCAACGCCAACAGCATCGCCGATGAGAGCGCAAGGTTTTTGGGCACGATCATACAACGGAGGCAGCAGCCCGAATGAGAAGCGCTATTTTCAGGTCAATTTATTCCATTTTCGTTTGTGCTGTGGTCGCTTTTCCGGTCGCGGCCCAAGAAACACCCGAAACCAACGTCGATGCAAAACGTGACTGGTCGGTATTTCGCGCTTCGACCGAACCCAAGGAATGCTGGATCGTAACAATCCCCGCGTCGTCCGATGCAACGCGCAATGGCCAAAAAGTTACGCCTGATCGCGGCGACATATTGCTCATGGTCACCAATCGCCCCGGCGGCAACGTGCAAGGCGAGATCAGTTTCAAGTCAGGTTATCCAATCAAGGAAAACACCACCGTCAATCTGCGCGTTGGCTCGGCCAGCTTTGAAATGTTTATCGAAGGCGAATGGGCCTGGCCCGCCAATCCCGAAGAAGACCAAAAAGTAATCGCCGCAATGCAGCGTGGCGCCTCCGCCATCGCCACTGCGGTTTCCGAACGTGGCACAACCACGGTGGACACGTTTTCTCTCCTGGGGTTTAGCGCCGCCTTTGATACCGCCCTCGGCATGTGCAAGGAATAGTCGCACCCTGCGTGACTGGCGAAAGATCGGCGCGGGTGCTATATCCCCGCCCATGTACAGCACCTCAATTACGCCCGACGTTCTGACAGTCCCGCGCAAAGCAACCAGCGACTTGCCCAACCTTGCCGGCATGACCCGCGACCAAATGCGTGCGGCCTTGCTAACCGCTGGCACCCCTGAAACCCAGCTCAACATGCGCACCGGCCAGCTTTGGAGCTGGATTTACCAAAAAGGCGTCGCCGACTTCACCCGGATGACCAATCTCGCCAAAGACTACCGCGCCCTTCTGCAAGACAATTTCACCATCGCCCGACCCGAACTGGTCACCAAACAAATCTCGACCGACGGCACCCGAAAATACCTGCTGCGCATCGCTGGCGGCCACGAAATCGAAACCGTCTACATCCCCGAAGAAGATCGGGGCAC
>JANMOK010000412.1:0-5620 GCA_031369165.1 Paracoccaceae bacterium | reverse complement strand
CTTGCCAACGTTGGAGCGGCCGGCGAAGCACACTTCAAGACGATCCGCCGGAGGCAGGCCTTCCATCGCCACGACGCCTTTGAGAAAATCGCACGGACCGGCGAACAGCAAGCGGCCAAGTTCGATGGTTTCCGCTTCGCCAGTAGCACTGATCGGGAACGGAGCGTCCATCAGTGGACAATAACCGCGTCGCCGACCGCGATTTCGCCCGACTGCACGACTTCGGCGTAGATGCCAAAATCCCGGTGGCCAAACTGGCTTTCCAGAAAAGCGGGGGTGTCGAAATCTAGCTTGCCGGTTGCCGGGTTCGCAGCTGTCGCGCTGCAACGCTTGATGCGTTCGCGCAGCAAGAATCGGGCGTCACCCAAGGAAATTTCGCGGCCGATCAGGGCAAATTCGGCCCATGCATCCCAGCCATCAACCCACAGGTTGCCGCGAAAGCGACCCATCGACAGCTCTTGATCCGCACGAGCCGATAGATCGCTCAAGCTGGAAAGCGACAATATCGACAGCGAAGCGAAAGTCGTGTCGGTCATGCCGCGCACCGCTTTGGCGACATAGGCCGGTGCCGCGCGGTTTGGCGGCACGAAAGCGGCGCTCCACGCGACAAGTCTGGCGGCATCGGCGGGCAGGTCCGGGTTAACGGCAATGGCGGTCGCGGCAGGATGCGACAGGGTAATTACCCCTGACGCTTCATCGACCGATGCCGATATTGCCTGCAACTCGGGCGCTTTTGATCCCAAAACGAAGTTGCTGTAGGGCACCCAGGCGCGGGTGTCGCGGTCAAACTTGCTGGCTTCGTGCGCAACAGCCCAGACACGATCCCAAGGCATGGTGTCGCCTTTGGTCAAACCGACCCGCGAAACCGCTTCACGGCCGTGGCTTTTGATCGGATGGCGCCAGATGTTGGCCAGCGTCGCCATTCAGGCCCCCTTCGGCTTCTTGCGCAATCCGCCGAACAAATTGCCCCAGATATCGGGTTTGACGCCTTGGCTGCGCATGATGGTGTATTGCTGGATGAAGGTTATCGTGTTGTTGGCGACCCAATAGATCACCAATCCCGCCGCAAACGACCCCAGCATGAACATGAATATCCACGGCATCCAGGCGAAAATTGTCGCTTGGGTTTTGTCGGTGGGGGCCGGGTTCAGTTTCTGTTGCATGAACATGGAAATGCCCATGAGAATTGGGAAAACACCGATGGAAAGGATGCCAAATATGCTGGTGGGCAAAGGTGCATCCCACGGCAAAAGGCCGAACAGGTTCAAGAATGATGTCGGATCGGGGGCGGAAAGGTCTTTGATCCAGCCGATAAACGGCGCGTGGCGCATTTCGATGGTGACGAACAGCACCTTGTACAGCGAGAAAAAGATCGGGATCTGCAGCAATATCGGCAAGCATCCAGAAGCAGGATTGACCTTCTCCTTCTTGTACATCGCCATCATTTCTTGTTGCAACTTCACGCGGTCATCGCCGACGCGTTCCTTGATCTTCTCCATTTCGGGCTGAAGTTTTTTCATTTTCGACATCGAAACGAAGGATTTGTAGGCCAGGGGGAACAACAAGGTTTTAATCAGCAATGTCAGGCCAATAATCGCAAAGCCCATGTTGCCGATGACGCTGTTGAGCCAATGGAGAATGGAGAAGATCGGCTTGGTCAAGAAAAAGAACCAGCCCCAGTCGACCGAATCGACGAATTGGTTGATTTTCAGATCGCGCTGATAGGCCTTGATGGTTTCCACTTCCTTGGCACCGGCGAACAGCCGCGTCGTCGCGGTGCCGCTGGCACCGGGGGCGATGGCCATGGTCGGCAGACGCAGGTCGGTTTGATAGGTATTGTTGGAAGCGACGTATTTGACCACCGACTTGAAGCTTTGGCCCGCCTCGGCGATCAGGGTTGTCATCCAGTATTTGTCGGTTATGCCGATCCAGCCGGCGGTTGCGACATCAACGGCGCTGGTGGGCGCATTTTCGGCTGCATCGACGGCGAAATCGGGCATGTCATCATAGTCGATTTCTTCAATTGTGCCGTCTGATGAGCGCACGATGCCTTCGTGCAGCAGATAGATGCCCGCGACGTCTGGCTTGCCCTGGCGGGCGATGGTGCCATAGGGCTGCAGATTGACGGTGGCTGCCGTGTTATTGACGACGCTTTGTTCCATGGTGAACATGAAATTTGCGTCAACGCTGATCTTGCGACGGAAGATCAGGCCAGAGCCATTATCCCAGACCAGCGTCACCGGGGTAGTTTCGGTCAATATCGTGCCCGATTCAACCGCCCAAAGTGTGTCAAATGCTGGCACTTTTTCGCCCGCAGCCGGGGCCCAGCCTTGCAAAGTGTAATACGATTCCGGGCCGCCATTGGGGGAAAGCAAGGTTACACGTGGTGAACTTTGCGCCAACTCGACGCCGTATTTGACCAGTTTCAGGTCATCGAGCAAGCCACCTTTCAGGGAAATTGAGCCGCTGAGATTGGGGGTGACGATGTTGAGACGGGGCGACTTGGCAAGCGCGTCCTCGCGCGATTCTTGCGGTGCCTGCGGCAGATTCGGCGTGGCCAGAGTTGGTGTGTTCGCCGGTGCTGTGGCGGTGCTGCTTGCCGGGTCGACGGGTGCGGTCAGCGGGCTGCCGATTGGCGAAAACCACAGGGACCAGACCAGAATGACCAAGCCGCTCAAGACCATTGCTAGGATCAGGTTCTTGTTCTGATCATCCATCTGTTCACTCCGGCGGGCAGGTGCGGTTTCTGCCGGGTGTTCAACAGGCGCAGGCTCGAAAGGTCAAGGTCTTTCGCGGTTTTGCGACCATTTGCCAGCCGGTCTTGGCGCATTGATTTCGCCCCCGGCTTGCCGGGCTGCTGGCAGCTAGCGCGCGCGTGGCCTTGATCCAAAAGGCGACAGATTTGGATCGTCGAAACCTAGGCGGTCATGGGCTGGGCAGCGCGCGCCTTTAGCCAGGGCACAACGTCCTGGAACGGCATCGGGCGGGCAAGGGCAAAGCCTTGGATGTACTGGCAGCCGATATGTTGAAGAAAGCGTTCTTCGCCAAAGGTTTCAACGCCCTCGGCCAGCACCTCGACGCCAAGGGCGTTGGCCATGGTGATAATCGCCGAGGTGATTTTCTGCTGTTCCAGATCCTGGTCGATACCTTTGATGAAGGCGCGGTCGATTTTGATACGATGCACGCCAAAGCGCCGGATGTTGATGAGCGAGGCATTGCCGGTGCCAAAATCATCGAGGTCAACCTGCACGCCAATAGCTTTCAAGCTGCGCAGATTGCGGGCGATCACCCCGCTGTCGGCACCGCCCAGCACCGATTCGAGGATTTCGATGGTCAGGTGATGCGGGGCGACACTGTGGCGATCGAGTTCCCATTTGATCAGCTCGGCCAGACAGGGGTTGTTCAGCTGCGAGGACGAAAGATTGACGGCAACCCGCGGTACGTTGAAACCGCCCTGGTGCCAGTCGCGTATCGCCAGAATGCTGGCGCTCAGAACCGCCTCGCCAATCTTTTCGATCTGACCGCTTTGCTCTGCCACATCGAGGAATGCTGCCGGGTTGAGAATGCCTTTTTCGGGATGGTCCCAGCGCACCAAGGCTTCGAATCCGGTCAGTTCGCCAGTTGCAAGGCTGACCTGTGGCTGAAACCACGGCACAATTGTACCGTCGCACAGCGCGCCATCCAGTTCGCGGGTGACAAAAATGTGGTGATCAATTTCCGCCTGGGTGGTTTGCGAGAAATGCCGGATCGATTTTTCACCCGTCGCATTGCATTGACGCAAGGCGGCGGCGGAATTGGCGAGGATTCGGTCAACGTCAAGCACATCGTCGCGGGTGGCGGAGATGCCGACCTGGCATGTCATGCGGATGGCTTGACCGGTGACGTTCAGCGGTTTTTCAATCGCTTGCTGGATGCGTTCGGCAACATGCGAGGCCGCGAGCTGCTTGCACCCTGCGGCAAGAATGACGACAAATTCGGCTGGCCCCGATACGGCCAGAAAGTCGCCGGCGCGAATGCAGCCCAGAATGCGGTTTCCTGCCGCCTCCATCGCCGAACCGCGACCGCGGGCAATCTGCGGGTTGGCATTGAGGGCGATGGTCAGAAAGCAGAGCTCCATGCCGTTTCGTTCGCTTTGCGGCAGCATGCTGGCGGCAAACTGGCGCAGTTGTTCGCGCCCCGGCAGGCCATGGGGCAGGTCTGAAATGTCGAACTTTTGCTGCGAAAGCGCCGCCATGCTGCCACCCGATTGCCAGTGATTCTTGCAATCAAACTAGAACCAAACATGAACGAAACCTTTAACAGAATCACAATTTTTCTGTTTTAGCCCTGCGGCAGACCAAGATTTGCAAAATCAAACAGGGTTTTGTCCAGCAAATGGCTGGGCCGCACATTCATCAACGCCCGCAACATCACCTGCCTGCGCCCAGGCGACGTCTTTTCCCATCCATCCAGCATGGCTTTGACCTGTTGCCGTTGCAGCCCTTCTTGCGAGCCGCACAGATCGCACGGGATGATCGGATAGTTCATCGCTTTGGAAAACTCGGCACAATCCGCTTCGGCAACATAGGCCAAAGGCCGCAAAACCTGCACGTCGCCCTCATCGTTCAGCAGTTTCGGCGGCATAGTCGCCAGTTTGGCGCCGTGAAACAGGTTCAGCATGAAGGTTTCCAGAATATCGTCGCGGTGATGGCCAAGGACGATGGCCGAACACCCTTCTTCGCGTGCAATCCGATATAGATGCCCGCGCCGCAGCCGCGAACACAGCGCGCACATGGTGCGACCGGCGGGTATCTTGTCGATGACGATGGAATAGGTGTCCTGATATGCGATCCGGTGCGGCACCTGCATTTTGGTCAGGAATTCTGGCAAGACCGTTGCCGGAAACCCGGGCTGGCCTTGGTCGAGGTTGCAGGCCAGCAGTTCGACCGGCAACAGGCCGCGCCATTTCAATTCGGTCAGAGCGGCGAGCAATGTATAGCTGTCTTTGCCACCCGACATGCAGACCAGCCAACGGTCGCCGCGTTTGACCATCGAGAAATCATCAATCGCTTGTCGCGTTTGGGCGATGATGCGTTTGCGCAGTTTTTGGAATTCGGCGGTCGCAGGCGCTCCGGCGAATAGCGGATGAATTACGACTTCGCAATCAAGCATCGTGCTTTCCTTCATGCCCCGGCACCGGGTCGTAACCTTGGCCGCCGAACGGGTGGCAGCGTGCTATTCTTTTGGCAGCCAGCCACGAGCCGCGCAAGCCGCCGTGGATATGCAGCGCCTCCAAGGCATAGGCCGAGCAGGTGGGCTGGTAGCGGCAGCTTGAGCCGACCCAAGGTGAGAAGATCAGCCGATAGGCCCGCACCGGCAGGGCGAGAATGTGGGCGAACGGGGTCATGGATGCAGGCGTTTCAGCGCCTGCGCCAAGTCGGCCTGCAGGTCGGTGAAAAGCCGGGTGGCGGTGACGTTGGCTTTGCCGATCAGCACATAGTCCCAGCCGTTTTGGCCGTGTCCGGGGATCACAATTCGGGCGATTTCGCGCAGGCGTCGTTTGGCGCGGTTACGCGCAACGGCATTGCCAACCTTTTTGGAACAGGTGAAGCCGACACGGATTGCGGACGACTCATCTTTA
>JANMOK010000409.1:0-1646 GCA_031369165.1 Paracoccaceae bacterium | reverse complement strand
CGCGTGCCGTCGGCCAATTCGACCGCCTCGACATGGCCCTCGCCGACAATCGCCTTGGTGTTGGCGTTACACAGAACGGTAATCCCGCGCCGCTCCAATTCGCGCTGCAACAAGAACCCAGCCGATTGGTCCAACTGCCGCTCCATTAGATGCGGCATCACATGCACCACCGTCACGCTCACGCCTTGCGCGGCCAGCCCCGCCGCCGCCTCGAGCCCCAACAGCCCGCCGCCAATCACCACCGCTTTCGCGCCTTCGCGCCCGGCATACCCCAGCATCCGGTTGACATCGCCCAGGTCGCGATAGGCCATCACCCCGTCCAAATCCCGCCCTGGCACCGGAATGATGAACGGGTTCGAGCCGGTGGCGATCAGCAGCTTGTCATAGCGCGTCTCGCCCTTGGTGCTGATCACCACCTTCTTCCAGCGATCAATCCCGGTGACCATCTCGCCAAACCGGCAATCAACCCCATTGGCGCGATACCAGTCAGCGTCGTGGGTGACGATTTCCTCGTAACTCTTCTCGCCCGACAACACCGGCGACAGCATGATCCGGTTATAATTCCCCCTCGGTTCGGCCCCGAACAGGGTAATGTCATACAACTCGTCATTCGCCTCCAGCAAATGCTCCATCGCCCGGCCACTGGCCATGCCAGCCCCGATAACCACCAGTTTCATGCCCATTGGGAGATACTCCGTTGTTCGTTTTTTAGAGGATTGCTAACCATCCCCGGCGATTGTTGTGTGTTATGGAATTTGAGTGGGACGATGCGAAAGACGCCGCCAACATCGCCAAGCATGGCGTGTCGTTGGCTGATGCGTTGCGGTTGGATTGGACAGGTGGCAAAACCGTCCAAGACGACCGAAAAGACTACGGCGAACTTCGGTTCCTGAACTATGCAAGAATGGGTGAACGGCTCTTCACATGCGCCTATGTCTTGCGAAGCGGAAGGCATCGCATCATTTCGTTGAGAAAAGCGAACAGACGTGAGATAATGACATATGGCTAAGGCAAACCGAGAACCGCTAACGAACGAAGACGGCGATGTCAGGGAATTGACTGCCGACGACTTCGCTTGGTTCGTCAAGAATTCAGATTTTGGCACGATGGACGCCGTCCACGAATTCCTCACCCGCCGATCCGAAATCCTGCGCGACGCCGAATCCCAAGGCTTCGATCGCGACCTGTTCCTCGCCTTCGAACCCAACAAACCGGGGTTCGAGGAACGTGCCCGCCGGGCCATGCAGGCGTTCAAGGATTCCGCCAAACACGCCGCCGAATAACCCATCACGCCGCATCCTCGCGCTTTTGATGCCCGTGCTCATACTCCTGCAAAAACCGCAAAACTTCCGCCCGATAGCCGTAGTAATCCCCATGCTCCAACAGCGCCTTGCGGCTCCGCGGCCTTGGCAAATCCACCGTCATGATCCTGCCGATCCGCGCCCTTGGCCCGTTGGTCATCATCACCACGCGGTCGCTTAGCAAAATCGCTTCATCCACATCATGCGTCACGCAAATCGCGGTCACTTTGGTGCGCGACCACACCTCCATCAACACCTCTTGCAGCTCCCACCAGGTCAGGCTGTCAAGCATGCCAAAGGGTTGATCGAGCAGCAGCATGAGAAAGCCCCACCATCGCGATGTAC
>JANMOK010000408.1:0-7813 GCA_031369165.1 Paracoccaceae bacterium | reverse complement strand
CCGAGGCCGCTGCGATAACTATTGGCCCCGCATCTTTTAGAGACCCGATAACCGAAGGCGAGCCGCATATCGTTGGCAAATCGCTGGCCGAATTGATCGAAGGAAGCCCTCTATATCCACCAATCGAGGGACTGCCGGACGAGGTATGGAAGGGCAAGCAATGCAACGAAGTGTGCCATCAATGGACCAAAGATGACCTTTGCGGCCAATCCACCTTTTACGCCAACAACGCCGAAAGCTTTATTTCGCGGAAGGAACATCCCTACGGCGATACGTTCAAACTGAATTTGCGGCTTTGGGCGCAGGCGGGCTGCCCTTAACTTCGCGCCAATAGTCCGGATTTTTGCGCCGCACTCAAATGTTCGATTGCATAGCGCAGTGTGGTTCGTGGCATGAATTTGGCGTTTTGTTCCAGATAGGCCAGCAATCGCGGCCGATCCTTGTCGCCCGAAAACCGCAGCACGCCACCAACCACTTTGTGGATCAGGTCTTGGCTGTCGGTCAGCAAGATTTGTGCGATGGCGTAAGTGTCGTCGTGCTGATTGACGCGCAGAAATTGCATCGTCGCGAGCATCGCCGTGCGCCGTTGCCACATGTTGGCTGAGCGGGCGAATTGATAAAGCAGGCCGCGCGGTCGTTCCATCAACCAGCCGCCGACCACTTCGCGCGCCGCCAAATCCACCAAATCCCTGTTGTTGATCCGGTCATGACGACGGACATAGAGGTTGAACAATTCTTCGCGGCGCGTTTCGGACGTATTCTTGTGGCCAAACTGTTTGGCCATAATAGAACACGCACCCACCCGCATTTCGTGAATCGGGCTATTCAGCAGCGCCTCGATATCCTCAACGGCCATACTGATGAATTCTTTGGCCAAGGCAAAAATCGAACCCATCTTGACGCCAATGAAAACATCGCCCTCGCCATATTCCGCGGTGGCTGATTTGAAATAGCGCCGGATCTTGCGCAATTCTTCGTCGGATTGCAGAGCGTGCAGGCGATGGGCAAAGGCAACGGCGTCAGCCATTGAACGCCTTGTCCAAGTCCGCCACCACGATCTTGCGCATTTGCAACATCGCCGTCATGGCACGGTCGGCTCTCACCCGGTCGGGGTCAGACATAAAGCGCATCAGCGCATCGGGGATGATTTGCCAGGACAGACCGTATTTATCTTTCAGCCAACCGCACATCGATTCTTCTCCCCCGTCAGCGGTCAGCGCGTTCCAGTAATAATCGACCTCTTTCTGGTCGGCACATTTGACAAAGAACGAAATGGCCTCGGTGAATTTGAACTTCGGCCCGCCGTTCAGCGCGTGGAACTGCTGACCCGCCAATTCGAACGTCGCCATGAAATCGGTCGCCACGTGTATTTTGGCATCGGGGAAAATGGCGGCGTAATAATTGACGGCTTCGATGACATGGCCATCAAACCAAAGAAAAGGGGTGATTTTCGACATGATAGATTCCTATGCTGTTGCGGCGAGAAGAAATTGGTCGAGCGCGGAATAGCTGTATTCCATGCCGTCTGTCATTCCAGTGGCCAGCATCGCCTCGCGAGCCGCGACGCTTGGCGCCAACACGCTGAGCGTCATCAACGTGCCCGCCCCGTGAGCGGTGAGGATCAGCGTGTCGAGCGCCGGTTCGCCGGGTTCCTGAAAGTCGAAAATCTCGGTCTGAACCAAACGGTTTGGCCGCGCTATTTCAAGAATCGTGCCTGAAAGCGAGAATTCTTTGCCATCGGCTTGGTTACGCCAAGTGTATTTATATGCCCCCCCGACGCGCGCATCAAAGGTGCAATGCGGCATGGTCCAGCCGGGTGGGCCAAGCAGCCATTTCTGGATAAAACTGGCTTCAGTATGAGCCAGGAACACCAGATCGCGCGGGGCGTCGAAATGGCGGGTGAATACCAGTTCCCGGTCGCCCTTGCGGATCATTTGCAGCCTTGCTGGCATCTGATCCTCTCAGGTCCTGATCGCGGGTTGGTCGGGCTTCGGTTCCAACTTCAATTGCTCCAGCAGCGCTTCGAGCAGGTCGAAGGTTCCGTCCATGCCGCCGTCCTTGTGGTCCTCAAAGCTTGCATCGCATAGCAACGCAGTCGGATAACGGTTGGTCTGGACCAAAAGGGTGATCCCCTGGTCCTCGGTGAGTTCGATTGTCTGGACCGATTCGGCCTCGGGCGGCTGACCTTCGAATAATTCGGTGGTGACCATCCGAAGCGGCGGGTCGATCTCGAGAACTGTGCCGCCGAGGCCGAACAGCTGACTGCTGTCTGCGTCGTTCTGCCATGCCAGGCGATAGCGAAATCCGGCGATGGGCTTGAATTCGCAGATCTGCATCGACCAGCCGGGCGGTCCCAGCAGCCAGCGCCGCATCAGCGCAGGCGTGGTGTAGCAAGCAAAGACCAGTTCGCGCGGCGCATTGAAGCGGCGGGTCAAAACCAAGGTGAGGTCGTCGGACTTTTCGTATTTCAAGGTGTCAAACATTGGCTTTTCCTAGTTGTTGTTAGGGGTGAACTTAGGGCGCTTTTCGGGTTGCAGGTCGGCCAGCAGGCTATCAAGGCGGCGGTAGTTTTCTTCCCAGTTCAGCCTCAACCGATCCATCCAGTCGCCGGCCGCCGTCATCGCCGCTGGGTTCAAGCGGCAGGGGCGGCGTTGAGCGTTGCGGCCGCGCTCTATCAGGCCTGCGTTTTCCAAAACTTTCAGATGACGCGAAATGGCCGGCTGGCTCATCGCAAAGGGTTCGGTCAATTCCTTGACCGACGCCTCACCCAAGGCTAGCCGCGCCAAAATAGCCCGGCGCGTAGGATCAGAAAGGGCGGCGAAAGTTTGGTCTAGCATTTGCATAACCTGATTGTTCTATAACAAACATGTTATATACAAAATTCACCTGGGTCAACGGCAAATTTTGCCGGATCACTCCTTGTTCTTGCTGCCCAGCTTGGCGTGCACTTCGTCCAAATCAATTGGCTTTTTGGGCGGACCTGAATTCGGCAGGCGGTCATATTTGAACAGGTTGAAATCGCGGCGATAGATCTCATTCATCAGGAATATGGAAATGTCGTCGAAATAGTCTTCCAATGGAAAGGCTCGCTTTGGACCGTGTCCTTCGCTTTCGTTGAAACGTGGCAGGGTTTCCAAATCTAGTGGGTGCTTGGTGCCAACATTATCCAGCACCGCGCGCATGCCGGGATTGAATGCCTCGGTCGCAAAAATCGCGTCGTAGCGGCCGCCGTTGGCAACCAATGTTGCGGCGTGGCCGGAGACCGATGACCAATGAATATCGGGGTCCATTGGTTTTCCAAATCGAATGGAATCGCGCACAAACAGCAGGAATCGCCGGAACGATTTGATCTGGTCAAAATCGTCGCCTACGTCCACGCCGTATTTGTTGGTCAGCGGAGTGATGAAATTCACCCGATAACGGGTTCCGCTGCGCTGGATGCCGGCAATCTTGTCAAAGAACGTCGACAAAATACGGGTGTAGGGATTGCGCACACAGGTGAAAGTGAAAATCTCGTGGTTGCGGACCTTGGCTTCTATTAGCGATTTACTGGCCTCAATGCCCCATTTGTGAATACCCGATGTTGCATCGTGAATATCACCGTCAAAGAAATGGCCATTGTCGCTGAAATACATGATTTGGCCGATGGTGGAGCAAGCGCATTTTGGCACAACGCGATAGGCCATCGACCCGCTTTCGGTCATCCAGGTTCCCGGAAATCCCATTACCGGTCCTTTCAAGGCCAGGCTAAAATTCTCGATGCACAACAGCCAATAGTTGAATAAGAGTCAAGGAATGCAGGTCCAAGCATTTATTTGGCTGGCAGGTCGTTGTCAGGCGCCCTATCTTTTCGCCAACAAAATCGGAGCGCAGCAAGTTTGGCACGTTTGGCATATATCATGTTGTGCCATCAAAATTCGACCGCGATTATTCGGCAGGCGAATATGTTGACATCGCAAGGCGATAGCCTGGCAATTCATGTAGATGGCCGGGCAAAGGCATCGGTGTTTGCAGCTATCCAGAACGGTTTGGCCGACAACGCCAACGTGGTGATGGCGACACGAGTCAACTGTGGTTGGGGAGAATGGTCGCTGGTCCAAGCGACGCTGAATGCGGTGCGCGCCGCCGTCGAAGCATTTCCGTTTACCACGCATTTCTATCTGGTCAGCGGCGATTGCATGCCAGTCAGATCGGCGGAGAATATTCATGACTATCTGGATGAAAGCGATGCCGACCAAATAGAAAGCAAGGATTTTTATGAAAGTAGTTGGATCAAGACCGGGCTCAAGGAAGAAAGGCTTATCTATCGGCACTGGTTCAATGAACGCAAAAACAAATGGCTGTTCTACAAGTCACTGGACGTTCAAAAGCGGTTGGGACTGTTTCGCCAGCCGCCAGTCGGTATGGAAATGCGCATAGGGTCGCAATGGTGGTGTTTGCGGCGCGGAACCATCGAAAGGATATTGGAATTTGTCGTCAAACGCAAAGACGTCGTCAGATTTTTCCGCACAACCTGGATACCTGACGAGACTTTTTTCCAGTCACTGGTTTACCATCTGGTCCCGGAAACCGAAATAATTTCGCGACCGCCAACGTTTCTGATGTTCAGCGACTATGGGATGCCCGTGACATTTTATGCCGACCATTTTGAATATTTGACGGGACAAAACGCGCTGTTCGCACGAAAAATTTCCAGCAAGGCGCTCAAGCTTCACTATCGTTTAGCCGACCTGTTTGCTTCGCAAAACGCAGTTGCAAAAGTTGGATTGAACGGCGCTGATTATTTCTCTTTTGTTACCATGCAAGGCCGCAACGGCACCCGATTTGGTCCGCGGTTTTGGGAAATTGGTCAATCACTTGGCCGGGGAGTGCTGTTAAACGTTATCGTCTGCAAGAAGTGGCATGTCGCGCTACGATTGGCGCAACAATTGCACGATTCCGGGGGCCCAAAAAGTTATGGTTATGTCTTTGACAATGAACGCACCGATCTGCCGGCGATGGGAGGTTACGAAAATAGCCGCGCAAAGCGTGCAAAGCATCGGCGGGCTTTCCTGAGGATCCTCGCACAACAAGAAGCCACCGATCAAATGACCATATGTGTTGATCCGTCCAACGTCGCAACACTAGCAGATCTGGCGGGAGATGACTGCACGCTGCATGTGCTGGAAATAGGTTGCCAATATAGTGACGATTACGTCATCGGCCACGCAGATCGGATCGGATTGAACGGGTCGCAGCTTTCGGGCAGTGCGCAAGTTGAAATGATTGCCGCAATCCGGCGGATTTTTTCGGATGAAAACAGCGCAATTCGGAAATTAAATCTGCCCGCCATGTTTCGGATAAAAGTTGGCGATGAACCGGCGGAAATTGCCGAAATCTTGGCCGGATTCGCAGGGATCCACCCAAAAAGAGCACTTTTTATTGCCGGGGAACCGGCGTTGTTTGATTAGGACCAAACATGACCTACAGTTATGACCCGCGGAACATATTTGCCCGCATTTTGCGCGGTGAAATTCCAACAAAGACGGTTTTGGACAATGAGTATGCGCTGGCATTCCGCGATATAGCGCCAAAGGCACCGCTGCACATTCTGGTTATTCCAAAGGGGCCTTATGTGAACGCCGACCACTTTGCCACCGGCGCGAGTGATGCGGAAATTGCCGGTTTTGCCAAAGCTGTCGCCGAAGTAACGCGGCAAAGCAGGGTCAATCCTGATGGCGGCAAGGGATACCGGCTGATTGCCAACGCTGGCGAACATGGTTTGCAAGAAGTGCCACATTACCACGTGCACGTCCTGGCGGGCCGACATTTAGGGCCGCTGCTGGTTGATTAACATTGCCGCGAACTGACCAATCGTTATCATCACACGTCCCGACAACCCGGACCCAGATCATGAAAATTGACGCGCCAGAGACTGAGGAAGTCACCAAGGACAAAATCGCCTGCGATGGCGGCGCGTCTGGCCACCCGCGCGTCTGGCTGCAAATCCCGCCCGACAAAGGTTGGGTCGAATGTCCCTACTGTGACAAGAAATTTGTGCTGATGCCGGGTTCGGGCCACGGGCACTGACATGGTCTTTGGCAAAGGCCATCATCTGCATCTGATCGACGGTTCGGCGTTTATCTTTCGCGCCTACCACGCTTTGCCGCCTTTGACGCGCAAATCCGACGGCGCGCCAGTCGGGGCGGTCAGTGGCTTTTGCAACATGATTTACAAAATGGTCGAAGATGCGAAGGGACCGGATGCGCCGACCCATGTGGCGGTGATCTTTGACTATTCGGGGCGGAGCTTCCGCAACGACCTTTACCCGCTCTACAAAGCCCAGCGACCGCCTGCTCCCGAAGACTTGAAACCGCAATTCGGTATGATCCGTGACGCTACCCGCGCCTTCAACCTGCCCTGCATCGAGATGGAGGGGTTCGAGGCCGACGACATCATCGCCACCTATTCCTGCATGGCCCGCGATGCCGGCGGCCGGGTAACGATAGTTTCTTCGGACAAAGACCTGATGCAATTGGTTGGCAATGGCGTCGGCATGTACGACCCGATGAAGAACCGCGCGATTGGTCCCGATGAGGTGTTCGAAAAATTCGGCGTTGGCCCGGACAGGGTGATCGATGTGCAATCGCTGGCGGGGGATTCGGTTGACAACGTGCCCGGTGCGCCAGGGATTGGGCTGAAAACAGCGGCGCTGCTGATACAGGAATATGGCGACCTCGATACTTTGCTGGCGCGTGCCAGCGAGATCACCCAGCCGAAGCGCCGCGTAGCCTTGGTTGAGCAAGCTGATCAAATTCGGCTGTCGCGCGATTTGGTCACTTTGAAATGCGATACTCCGGTGACCAACGCGCTGGACGAGTTCGAGGTCAAAGACCCGATACCAGACAAAATACTCGCCTTCCTGACGGACATGGAGTTCACCACCTTGGCAACTCGATTGGCGGCAAAGTTGAAGGTTGCCGCGCCAGTTATTCAAAGCGAGGGTGCTGTAGCGGCTTTTGTGCAAGACGTGCCGTTTGATGCGGCCAAATACGAATGCGTGCGCGATGCGGCGGCTTTGCAGACTTGGGTCGCAGCCATTCGCAAACGCGGCTATGTTGCGGTTGATACCGAAACCACCTCGCTGGATGAAATGGTGGCGCAGATCGTTGGAATCTCGCTGTGCGTTGAACCGGGGCATGCCTGTTACATTCCGGTCGGTCACATTTCTGGCAGCGGTGATTTGCTGGGCAAAGCCGAGCGGGCCGAGGGGCAGATGACCTTGGCCGAGGCGCTGGCGATTCTGAAACCGGTGCTGGAGGACGATGCGGTTCTGAAAATTGGCCAGAACATGAAATACGACTACAAGGTATTCGCCCAAGCCGGGGTGATGGTTGCGCCGATCGACGACACGATGCTGTTGTCATATGCCTTGCACGCGGGCAAGCATTTACACGGAATGGATGGTCTTTCGGAAACCTATCTTGGCCACCGGCCGATTCCGATCAAGCCGCTGCTTGGGGCGGGCAAGAGCCAAATCACGTTTGACCGCGTGGCGATCAACGACGCGGTTCCCTATGCCGCCGAAGATGCCGATGTGACGTTGCGGCTGTGGCAGACGTTCAAGCCCAAGCTGGTGCGTGAACAGGTGACCACGGTCTACGAAACCATGGAGCGCCCGCTTGTGCCGGTTCTGGCGCAAATGGAACGCCACGGCATCAAAGTCGACCGCGACCATCTCAGCCGGATGTCCAATGCTTTTGCCCAGAAGATGGCCGGGCTGGAGGATGAAATCCAGAAACTGGCCGGCACCAAATTCAACGTCGGATCCCCC
>JANMOK010000403.1:0-8053 GCA_031369165.1 Paracoccaceae bacterium | reverse complement strand
GGGGTGGTTTCGGCCAGTTCGGACCGGCGCTATGCAGTTGGCGACAAGGTGATCTGCACCGGCTGGCGGGTCGGCGAGGCGCATTGGGGCGGGTATGCGGAATTCGCGCGGGTGCGGGCGGATTGGCTGGTGCCGCTGCCGTTCGGGATGGACACGCGCTGGGCCATGGCTTTGGGCACGGCGGGGCTGACGGCGATGCTGGCGGTGCAGGCGCTGGAGGCGCATGGATTGCAGCTCGGGCATGGGCCGGTGCTGGTGACCGGGGCTTCGGGCGGGGTTGGCTCGGTGGCGGTGACCTTGCTGGCGGCGCTTGGGCACGAGGTTGTAGCGGTGTCTGGGAGGGATGCGGGGTATCTGTTGGGGTTGGGGGCCGCGCGGGTGGTGCCACGCGCTGAGTTGGCAGAGATCTCGGCGCGGAAGCTGGAATCGGAAACTTGGGCTGGCTGTGTGGATTCGGTTGGTGGGGCGATGTTGGCGCGGGTTCTTGGGCAGATGAAATATCGCGCCTCGGTTGCCGCCGTGGGGTTGGCTGGTGGGGCGGATTTGCCGGCCAGCGTGGTGCCGTTCATTTTGCGCGGGGTGAATCTGTTGGGGATTGAATCGGTGATGGCGCCGTTTTCGTCGCGGGTTGCGGCCTGGGACCGGCTGGCGCGGGAAATGCCGATGGCGAAACTGGAGCCGATGCTGGTTGCGGCGGGGCTGGAGGATTTGCCGAGTTTGGGGCGGGAGATATTGGCGGGGCAGGTCAGGGGGCGAGTTGTTGTGGATGTGCGGGGATAGGATTTGAGTATTTGGGGAACCCTGAAACTGGAGTTTCGAGAATGAAGCTGGATTTGGAATTTGTGCGGGCGCAGTTTCCTGCGTTTTCGGAACCGTCGTTGCAGCGGCAGGTGTTTTTTGAGAATGCTGGCGGGTCGTTTGCTTGCGGGCAGGTGATTGATCGGCTGACGCGGTTTTATCGGCAAAGGAAAGTGCAGCCTTATGCCCCCTATGAAGCGGCGCTGCTGGGGGGTTCTGAGATGGATGAGGCGCGCGACCGGTTGGCGGCGATGTTGGGCGTCAAGTGCGACGAGGTGCATTTTGGGCCTTCGACCAGCGCCAATACCTATGTGCTGGCGCAGGCGTTTCGCGGCCTGCTGAAGCCGGGCGATGCGATAATTGTGACCAATCAGGATCACGAGGCGAATTCAGGCGTATGGCGGCGATTGGTGGATATTGAAGTTGAGGTTCGCGAATGGAAAATTGACCCCGCGACAGGGAATTTACCTTTGGATCGTCTGGAACGGTTGTTGGACGAGCGGGTCAAGCTGGTGTGTTTTCCGCATGTCTCCAACGTGATTGGCGAGATCAATCCGGTGCGCGAGATTTGTGATCTGGCGCATGGCGTTGGCGCGGTGGCCTGTGTCGATGGTGTCAGTTTTGTGCCGCATGGCTTTCCAAATGTTGGGGAATTGGGTGCGGACGTGTATCTGTTTTCCGCCTATAAGACCTATGGTCCGCATCAGGGGATTATGGTGATGCTCGCGGCCTTGAATGCGCGGCTGCCCAATCAGGGGCATTATTTCAACGCTGGCTTGCCGGGCAAGAGGTTCACGCCAGCGGGGCCGGATCATGCGCAGATCGCGGCTTGTGCGGGGATGGCGGATTATGTGGATGCGGTTTATGCCCGGCATTTTGGGGTTGAGGTCGATGCCGCCGTTCGGGCGGCGCAGGTATTGCGCTTGCAGTCGGCGGCCGAACAACAGGCGCTGGAGCCGTTGCTGGAGTATTTGCGCGGACGCAATGACCTTCGATTGATCGGGCCAGCGCTTGCCGCTGGACGGGTGCCGACGGTGGCGGTGCTGGCGGCGCGTCCGGGCGAGGAGATTTCGGGCGATCTGGCCAAGCTGGGGGTGAATTGCTGGGGCGGCGACTTTTATGCGACGCGGGCCATCGAGGCACTGGGGATCGATCCCGGCCACGGCGTTCTGCGGATGAGTTTTGTGCATTATACTTCGGTCGCCGATGTTGAGCGGCTGGTTGCAGGGTTGGACAGGGTTTTGTGATTTCCAACAAAACTGTTGCATGAATCGAAAATCGGGCAAAAAATCGGGGATGGTGGAAACTCAAATCTGGGTGGCGCAATGCTGCTGACATCAACCAAGGGCCAGTCGGGGTTGCCGCGCTGGTTTTCGACGACGTTTGAATATCTGAAATCGATCAAAGTGGGATCGGTGGATATTCTATTGCCCGGCGGTCGGGTGTTTCGGGTCGACGGCAAACAGCCAGGACCAGTTGCCGTGATGGACGTGAAAAACCCCGAGATGTTCGCGCGGGTAGCACGAGAGGGCGAGTTGGGCTTTGCCGAGGCTTATATGGAAGGCTGGTGGGAAAGCCCGGATTTGCAGGCCTTGCTGGACGTGTTGTTGATGAGCAGTGAGGTGATCGCGCGCCAGCGGTTTGGCGCAGGACTGGTGCGCGCCTATGAGAAAGCGCGTTTTTGGCTGCAAAGCAATTCACGCGGGCAGGCGGTACGCAACATTGCCTATCACTATGATCTGGGTAACCGGTTTTACCGGACATGGCTGGATGAGACGATGACCTATTCCTCGGCGTTGTATGGGGCAGGTGTGCAGGATTTGTCCGATGCGCAGCGACACAAATACGCCTCGATCTGCGACAATATCGGGGCGGCGGAGGGCCAGCATGTGCTGGAGATTGGCTGCGGCTGGGGCGGGTTTGCCGAATATGCTGCGCAGACGCGTGGCGCGAAAGTGACAGGGTTGACGATTTCCAGGGAGCAGCACGACTTTGCCCGCGAGCGGATTTTCAAGTCAGGCCTGAACGAAAAGGTCGATATTGTCTTGCGCGATTACCGCGATGAGCGCGGAGTTTACGACGGGATCGCGTCGATTGAGATGTTTGAAGCGGTCGGGGAAAAGTATTGGCCGACCTATTTCAGCGCGGTGCGCGAGCGGCTGAAGCCGGGGGCGAAGGCCAGTTTGCAGATCATCACCATTGCTGACCCCTTGTATGAGGGATACAGGCAAAGTGTTGATTTCATACAGAAATACATTTTTCCAGGTGGCATGCTGCCCAGTCCGTCGGCTTTGAACGCGCAGATCGCCAGGGCGGGTTTGCAGCGGATTGGTTCCATCGAGTTTGGCCAATCCTATTCGCTGACTTTGCGCGAATGGCGCAGCCGCTTCAACGCCCGCTGGGACGAGATTGCCGCGATGGGGTTTGACGAGCGATTCCGGCGGATGTGGAATTTTTACCTCACTTCTTGCGCGGCTTGTTTCAATTCTGGCACAACGGATGTATCGCAGGTATCATTGCAACGTCCGGCGTAAGACCGGGCGGGCAAAATCGCGGGAGCAGGGCGATGTTGACTGGTGCAAGGCTTGTTGGCGGTCTGATTTTGGGTCTGTCGGGTGTTGTGATTGCGATGTTGCTGGTGGACCACGATCCGTCTATCGCATATTTACGCAACAAAATCATTATCTTGCTGGGTGTGGTTGGTTTTCTGACTGGCTGGCGGTCGTTGGGCAAGCGGGTGGGAAGCGGGTACCGCGCCGCGTTCGGCTATGGCCTGCGGGCTTCCGTTACCATGGCCCTGTGGTCGATATTTCTGGCGGCGCTGTACGAAGTCATGCGCAACGTTTTCAAACATGCGGGCGATGGCTATATGGTGCCGGTCATCGAGACGTTCCAATTGACGGTTGAGATTGCGATTTACGCCTTCCAATGGCCGATTTTGCTGACAGCGGTGGTGATGGGCATTATCTGCGGTTTGGTCACCGAATATGTGAACAAGATCTGGCCCTGACGTTGGGCACGGGATGGCTTGAAGGCCGCACCCGCGCTGGGTATCAAGTTTCAGGCGATTTTTCGGCGAGGTCAAAGGAATGCGGGTGGCGAAGGATGTACCGGCGGCGATTGGCAACACGCCGCTGATCCGTCTGCGACGCGCATCTGAGCTGACTGGTTGCGAGATATTTGGCAAGGCGGAATTTCTGAACCCCGGCCAGTCGGTGAAGGACCGCGCCGCCTTGTTCATCGTCCGCGACGCGGTGCGTTCTGGGGCATTGCGCGCCGGTGGCACGATTGTAGAAGGCACGGCGGGCAATACTGGGATTGGCCTGGCAATGGTCGCGGCGGCGATGGGGTTCAAGACCGTTGTGGTTATTCCCGACACCCAAAGCCAGGAAAAGAAAGACGCGATCAAGCTGGCCGGGGCCACTTTGGTGGAAGTGCCTGCGGTGCCTTATAAAAACCCGAATAATTACGTGCGATATTCGGAACGTTTGGCTTTGGAAATGGCCAAAACCGAGGCGAATGGGGCGATTTGGGCGAACCAGTTTGACAATGTGGCCAATCGGCAGGCGCATGTGGAAACCACCGCGCCCGAAATTTGGGCGGATTTGGACGGCAAGGTGGACGGGTTCATTTGTTCGGTTGGATCGGGGGGCACCTTGGCGGGGGTGGCCGAGGGGCTGCGGGCGAAGTCAGCATCGGTGCGCATTGGCATTGCCGACCCGGAAGGGGCGGCTTTGTATGCGTATTACACGACGGGCGTGTTGAAATCTCAGGGAAATTCGATCACCGAGGGCATCGGGCAGGGGCGGATAACCGCCAATCTGGCAGGGCTGAAGGTGGATCACGCCTATTGCGTGCCGGATTCCGAGGCCTTGCCCGTGGTGTTTGATCTGCTGAAGGAAGAGGGACTGTGCATGGGCGGTTCGACCGGGATAAACATTGCCGGGGCGATAAGAATGGCGAAAGATCTGGGGCCCGGTAAGACAATCGTAACCATTTTGTGCGATTACGGGTCCCGTTACCAATCAAAGATATTTAATCCCGAATTTTTGCGATCAAAGGGGCTGGCCTATCCGGCCTGGCTCGAAACCCAAAACAGCGAAATGCCAAATGTTTTCACGGCGGTCTGATCGAGAGATTTTCGGTTGGCTGGGGCATTTGCTTGCGGTTTTTTTGGCGTTTGTGGGTGGGATGGTGCGCAGCATGCGCCAAGCGGTGCGCAGAATGCGCACCCTACGGGTGTTTTTAGTATTGGTGTTCGCGGTTCCGGCTCTCGCGCAAGAAGACCCAAATGCCGAATTGGCGCAAATGGTTGCGGTTTGGGAAGTAACCGCAGATCGCGCGCAAGTGCTGTTGGAAAACACCGATGCCTCGGCTCCGGCTCTGGAGGCGCTGCGCGGGTCGCTGGCGGAACAACGCAGCGATGCCTTGGAATTTCAGGTGGCGGCGGGCAAGCGGGTGGCGGCGCTGAACCGGCAATTGCTGGCCCTGGGTCCGGTGCCGGAGGCCAGCGGTGATGAAGCGCCCGAAATAGCGTTGCAACGCAAGGGCTTGAAGGCACAAATTGATGTGGCACGCGTGCCGGTGGTGACGGCGGATGCCGCGTATCGCCGGGCGGATGGGTTGATCGAGGACCTGGATTCGCTGATGCGCGAGCAATTCACCCGTCGCTTGATTTCGGTCGGGCCAAGCCCGTTGATCCCGGCGTATTGGTCGCAGCCCTTGGCGGATTTGACCAATGTTGGCGGGAGGATCGCCAAGGAAATTCGCGGCAATATCACCAGCACCAGCCAGCGCAATGCCTTGGTGCAGCGCTTGCCGGTGGTCTTGCTGCTGGTCATTGCCGGGTTTGCCTTGGTGATCGCGGCGCGGCGCTGGATCTTGCGCTGGGTTGAGGAAACCATGCGCCACGACCCGAGCCAGCGGCAGGCGTTCTGGCTGGCGGCGGCGTTGAACGTGACGCGGTTGCTGTTTCCGGCGCTTGGCGTGGCAGCGCTGCTGTGGGCGGTTCAACTTTCGGACCTCGCGGGGGCCACCGGGCGGGGAATTATCGAGCTGTTGCCGTGGGTTGCCATGGTGCTGATCGCCTCGTCCTGGGTTGGCAATTCGGTGTTCTCGCCGAATTTGCCAAAACAGCGGCTGCTGGAAGTTGACGATGCCGGGGCAAAGCTGGGCCGCAGACTGTCGATTGCGCTGGGCGTGGTCTTGGCGATTTCGATGCTGCTGGACCTGCTGGCGCGACAAAGCAAGATGACGTCGGAAAGTCTGGCGGTGTTGAACCTGCCGTTGATTGCCGTGGGCGCTTTCTGTTTATTCAAGCTTTCCGGACTGTTACGACCCAAAGTTGTGGTCGTGGCAGAAGGCGAGGAAGGCGGGCGCGGCGAAGTTTTGGCCGATTCGCTGCTGCTGACCCTGTCGCGGGTCTTGCTGGCGGTGGCGATTGCCGCGCCGGTATTTTCGCTGACCGGATATTTCGCGGCATCGCGTTATTTGACCTTTCCGCCGATCCTGTCGCTGGGATTGCTGGGCGGGGCGGTGACGATTTACGCGCTGATCCGCGAGGGCATTGGCTCACTGGGCACCGGCTCGGCGGAGACCCGGCCTGGTTTGTTGCCGGTTTTGGCTGGTTTCGTGTTGATCTGCCTTTCGCTGCCGATTTTGGCGCTGATCTGGGGGGCGCGCACCGCGGATATTTCTGAAATCTGGATCTGGCTGCGCGACGGGGTGACGATTGGCGGCAGCCGGATTTCGCTGACCGATTTCCTGACCTTCGTTCTGGTGTTTGGCGCGGGTTATACCATCACCCGGCTGGTGCAGAAAATCACCCGCACCACGGTGTTGCCACGCACGACGCTGGATGTGGGCGGGCGCAATGCTTTGCTGACCGGGATCGGCTATACCGGGTATTTTCTGGCGGCAGTGCTGGCGATTTCGGCGACCGGGCTGGATCTGTCCAATCTGGCCATCGTTGCTGGTGCGCTGTCGGTGGGTGTCGGTTTTGGCTTGCAGGCGATCGTGTCGAATTTCGTCTCCGGCATCATCTTGCTGGTTGAGCGGCCGATCAAAGACGGGGACTGGATCGAGGTCACCGGGTTTTCGGGTTACGTGCGCAAGATTTCGGTGCGTTCGACAAGGATCGAGACGTTTGACAAGGCCAGCGTCATCGTGCCGAATTCGGAATTGATTTCAAAAACCGTGCTGAACTGGACCCATTCGGGTGTGTCCGGGCGCATTCGTTTACCGGTGAAAGTGGGGGCGACGGCGGAGCCGCGCAAAGTGGAAGAAGCGTTCCTGAAGATCGCCGCCGCGCATCCGATGGTGATGAGGAACCCGGCTCCGCAGGTGCTGCTGATGCGGCTGGCCGATCCGAACGAATACGAAATACGCGCCCATATCCGCAACATCACCATGATGCCCGCCGTGCAGTCGGATCTGAATTATGAGCTGGTCAAGGCGATGGCCGACCCAAGCCTGGTCCCGCCACCCGCCGATCCGGGGATCAGGATAACCAATGCCGAGCAAGTGTTGGCGGCTTTGGTGGGTAAAAAGGGCGGTGGCTGAGGGTAATGTCGTTACGGCAATTCCTGATTGTCGGGTAATTCCGATCTGATCGGGCGCTTGCCAAGCCCGGTCAGCCCGCTATAAGCAGCGGCCACGGACAGGTGGCCGAGCGGTCGAAGGCGCACGCCTGGAAAGTGTGTAAACGGGGAACCGTTTCGTGGGTTCGAATCCCACCCTGTCCGCCAATAAGCGTTGATTTAATTGCATTTTTTGGCCTTAGTGCGTTTCTATACCGTCTCTATTACGGAATTTTTCGCGGTTGAACGGGGTTCTGGGGCGTTCAATTTGGGATGTGATCGGAATACACAATGGGGGGACCGATGCGCTATTTGTTGCCAGAGGTCGACCGTTTGGCGCTGCGAGATGGCCGCCCCGTTGCCCAGCGCGATCAACCTAGAATACAACGGCGAGAAATTCCTGTAATTGCCGGGTTAAAATTCGTTGGCGGCTTGTGTTCTGAATAGCATTCTACCGAAATGATGTGTGGTGAAATGTCAAAGTGCAGGCCAACGAGGGCCTTTCAAGTTGCCGCTGCGGTTGTTTCAATACTAGGCGGGCCATCGCCGGTGTTCGCTGCCGATTTGGAAATCATGCGCAGCCCAGGCACCAGTGATGTTGTCCTGAGCATGACTGGAGAAATCCAACGTGGCGACGGAAATGCCTTCGCCGAAATTGTGGCGACCCTTGGTCCGAC
>JANMOK010000365.1:0-3981 GCA_031369165.1 Paracoccaceae bacterium | reverse complement strand
AAATAACGCGGCTCGGGAGCAAAAAAGCCGATGGTCTGATAGCCCCAATAGTTGGTCAGCCCCTTGTCCAGCAGAAACTGGTCGTCCAAAAACGCGTGGACCGGCAGCAACTCCAGCGCAGTTATACCCAACTTGTGGTAATGCTCCAGCATAGCGTCCGAAGCGACACCGGCGAACTTGCCGCGCTCCAGTTTTGGCACCCGTGGTCTTTCTGCCGTCAAGCCTTTGACATGGCCTTCGTAAAACACGGTGTCGCGCAGGCGTACTTCGGGCCTAATGTCTTCGTCCCAATCAAAGGTCGGATCGACGATCACGCATTTGGGCATGGCAAAGGCGCTGTCGCGCGGATCAAAGCCAAGGTCCGATTTCGGCCCACCCACCCGATAGCCCATCAAGGCGTTGGTCCAGCGGATTCTGCCGGAAATTTGCTTGGCATAAGGATCCAACAGCAGTTTGTTGGGGTTAAAACGATGCCCGCGATCGGGGTCATACGGTCCATAGACGCGCAAACCGTACATCGCACCCGGTCGCAGTCCGGGAATGAATCCGTGCCAGACATGGCCAGATCGTTCGGGCAGGGCCAGCCGAGCCAATTCGCGTTTGCCGTTGTCAGAAAAAATGCAGACTTCGATCTTGTCGGCATGGGCAGAAAAGACAGCAAAGTTCACCCCACCGCGCAAGTAGGTCGCCCCCATTGGAAAGGCGACGCCTTCCTCGATGCGCGGAACTTCAGCCAAATGTGTAAACCTTTACGCCAGTACCTGCCGGTAGAGGCTGATATACCTATCCGCCGACGGCTTCCAGTCAACCGGATGGGTCATGGCATTTTTCATAAGTTTCCGCCACGTTATTTGGTCAAAAAATAGGCTGATTGCCCGTAAAAGCGCCGATTCGAGGCCCGAAACGCTGGTCGGTTGAAACTGGAAACCGTTGGCAACGCCCTTTGCCAATGCCGCCGGATTGGCGTCAATCACCGAATCGGCCAAGCCACCGGTGCGCGAGACAATCGGCAACGCGCCATAACGCAGACCGTACAACTGAGTCAGACCGCAAGGCTCAAAACGCGACGGCACCAGAACCGCATCACAACCGCCGTTGATGCGGTGGCTCAGGTTTTCGTCGTAGCCAATCTTGACGGCAACCTGTTCGGGGTTGTCGATGGCCAGTTGTTTCAGTGCTTTTTCCAACACTGCGTCGCCCGAGCCCAAAACAACCAGCCGCCCGCCTTTCTTGAGGACTTCGACCATCGCCAAAGGCAAAAGGTCCAGGCCTTTCTGTTCAGTCAACCTGGATACGACGCCAAACAGAATGTCATTTTGGCTGGGCTTCAGGCCGAATTCCACTTCCAGTGCCGCCTTGCACGTGGCCTTGCCTTTGGTATCTTTGGCGGAATAGCTCATCGGCAAAGCCGGGTCGGTTTCCGGGTTCCACTGCTCTGTATCGATGCCGTTCAAAATGCCGTGCAAAAGATCTTTCCGGTCCGAAATCACCCCCTGCAGGCCCATGCCAAACTCCGGCGTCATCAATTCTTGCGCATAGGTCGGGCTGACCGTGGTGATCAGATTGGAATAAACCAAAGCCGCCTTTAACGCCGAAATTTGTCCGTAATATTCCAGCCCGCCGGTCGTAAACATCGAACCCGGCAAATTGAGCGCGCCCAACATGAACGCGGGGGCCAGACCTTGGAAGGCGATATTGTGGATCGTGGTGATGATTGCCGGGCGCTGCGGGTCTTCAGCCAGATAGGCCGCCGCCAGCCCGGCCTGCCAATCATGCAGATGCAACAACCCCGGCCGCCAACCGTCGGTCAGTTCGCCCCGGGCAATTTCCGCCGCTGCGAAAGACAATGCAGCAAAACGTTGCGGATTATCCGGCCAATCTTTGCCATCCTTGCCCAGATAGATCGAACCCGGCCGTTCATACAAATGCGGCGCGTCCAACAGCAGCATGTTCAGGCCCGCAACGGTGCCAGAAATGACTTTTGCCGCCCCGCCAAACAAAGCCTCAAAATCAGCGACTTTTGTGGCGCCCGAAAGTTTGCCGACGAGCCCCGGATAGGCGGGCAACAACACCCGCACATCCCAACCTTGCGCGGCCAAAGCCAAAGGCAAGGCGCCAACGACATCGGCCAAGCCGCCGGTTTTCACCAGCGGCGCACATTCAGACGCAACGAATAGGACGGGTTTGTCGCCCTTCAAAGCGCCCTCGCCCGCGCGTCGATCATCGGCTGGGTGATCAGGGTAATGCCGTTTTCCGACACCCTAAACCACTTGCCGTCTTCGACAATGTCCTGCCCGACAACCAACCCTTCAGGGATGATAACACCGCGATCAATCACCACATTTTTCAAATGCGCGTTGCGGTTGACCACCACATGCGGCAATACAATTGCCCGGTCCAGCGAGGCAAACGAATGCGTGCGTACACCGGTGAACAGCAGCGATTGGTTGATGGTTGAGCCCGAAATAATGCAGCCACCCGACACCATCGACGAGGTCGCCGAACCGCGCCGATCCGGTTCGTCATGGATAAATTTCGCCGGAGGGACTGCTTCGGAATAGGTCCAGATCGGCCAGGTTGTGTCGTAAATATCAAGGTCCGGTACGAAATCGGTCAGGTCGATATTGGCCTGATGGAAAGCGTCGACGGTGCCGACGTCGCGCCAGTAAGGCTCCCGCTCCAGGCCGCTCATCACGCAGGAATCGGTGAATTTATGCGCCACCGCCTTACCGTGTTTGACCACATAGGGGATCAAATCCTTGCCGAAATCATGATCAGTTTCGGTGCTGTGCATGTCATCCAGCAGCAGTTTGCGCAGGAAGGCCCAGTCAAAAACATAAATTCCCATCGAGGCCAAAGCCATGTTGGGCTGGCCAGGCATTGCCGGAGGGTCTTTGGGTTTTTCGACGAAATCAATGATCCGCATGGCCTTGTCAACCGCCATAACGCCAAAACCGGTTGCTTCCATGCGCGGCACCGTCAGGCAGCCAACGGTAACGTCGGCACCGCTGTCCACATGCTGGCGCAACATCAGTTCGTAATCCATCTTGTAGATGTGATCGCCCGCCAGCACGACGATATAGGTCGGGTCATAGCTGTCGATGATGCCGACATTCTGCGCTACCGCATCGGCGGTGCCGCGATACCAGTTCACCTCGTCCAACTGCTGTGAGGCCGGAAGAATGTCGAGGAACTCATTGCGGCCTGCCTGAAAGAACGACCAACCGCGCTGCAGATGGCGGATCAGCGAATGCGCCTTGTATTGGGTGGCCACGCAGATGTTGGTGATGCCCGAATTAATGGCGTTGGACAGGGCAAAGTCGATGATGCGCGTCTTGCCGCCGAAAAAGACCGCCGGTTTGGCGCGTTTGTCAGTCAGCTCCTTCAGCCGAGACCCACGGCCACCGGCCAGAATGAATGCCAAAGCATGGCGCGACAGACGTTTTGAACTTCCACGATTTGCCATCAATTCCTCCGGCTTTATGTCGCCAATTCAATGGCTTGTCAGGATTTTTTCCATTCGAGTATCAGCGTAGAAAGCGGCGGAAGCACCAATTCGATCGACTGATCGCGGCCGTGTGCGGCCACTTTCTGCGAAACGACGCCACCATTGTTGCCATTGTTCCAACCCGCGTAAGCCGCCGCATCGGTGTTGATCCGTTCCACCCAACGTCCAGCCTTCGGCACGCCAATGCGCCAACTGGTGCGCAAGACAGGTGTCATATTGGAAATCACAATGACCGGTGCGTCGCCGTCATCGCCATAGCGGATCGAGGCAAACACCGAATCTTGCGCCGCATCGCCGATGATCCAGTCAAAGCCCGACCCGTCGCAGTCGCGTTTGTGCAGGGCCGGAAGGTCTTTGTAGGCGGCGTTCAAATCCCGGATCAGGTTTTGCACGCCCTTGTGTTTGGGGTGCTCCAACTGGTGCCAATCGAGACTCTTTTGGTAATCCCATTCAGCCCCTTGGGCAAATTCGCA
>JANMOK010000336.1:0-8237 GCA_031369165.1 Paracoccaceae bacterium | reverse complement strand
ATCCCAAAAACATGCGGCGCGAAATCATGGCATTCTCCCGTTGGTAAAATGGCCGGGTGCGCAGCGTGCACACCCGGCTTTGGCTTTACATACTCAAATACTCGGTAAACCGCGCGTCACATTTTCGGCAGCAGTACCGCGTCAATCACGTGGATTACGCCGTTGGACTGCACAACGTCAGCGATGGTCACTTTGGCCACGCCGCCGTTTTCGTCGGTCAACGTGATCCATTCGCCATCCATCTGTGCCTTCAGTATGCAGCCGCCCAGTGTCGGCACATCATGCGAACCGCCGTCATCGGCGATCATGCCGCCAATTGCTTCGGACATCGCATTCGCGCCAACAACGTGGCAGGTCAGGATTTTGGTGAGCTGGTCATTGTTTTCAGGCAGCAGCAAAGTGTCAACAGTGCCAGCAGGCAAGGCATCAAACGCGGCATTGACCGGTGCGAACACCGTGAACGGGCCGTCGCCCTGCAGGGTTTCGACCAGTCCGGCAGCAGCTACCGCTGCAACCAATGTGGTATGATCGGCAGAGTTCATGGCGTTCTCGACGATGTTTTTCGTCTCGAACATATCGGCACCGCCAACTTGCGGGTTCATGGCGAAAGCCGCCGAACCGGCCAGAGTTGCGATCAGTGACAGAGTGATGAGTTTCATTTTTTCGTCCTCTAGGTTGGATTGTGAGAGGAGAAACGGCGGTGTTGCTGGTTAAGTTTCTGATTGAAACATTTGGTAACGAAGGCGTTACAATGCGCGTTGCTCAACAATCAACGCTGTCCCGGGCCTGTTCCGGGACCTCCTCGGGCAACGTCGTATAGAAGACCCCGGATCAAGTCCGGGGAAGCCGGATTGTCAAATCTCAACCGCTTGCTCTGCGGCCAATACGTCACCCGTCGGTGCACCGGTCGGTGAACCGCCGGCGGGTTCATCACTGATGGCCAAAGTATAGGTGCCGGTGAAATGTGGACGCAGGTCGTCGGGCACCAGAAATTCTGATTGGCCGACTGCGGAAACTACCCCCAGCGAAGCAGGTGGATTGTCGCCTGCAATCACCCATAATTCATAGTCGTGGTCGGGGTCGGGGTTGCCCGATACGTGGTTGAGTTTCAGCACCGAGGTTCCCCGGTCATACACTGCAACCAATCGCAAATCGGTGTTTTGGTTGATCAGCGATGCCAGCAGTTGCGCGGTGTCGGGCTGGCTGGTTGGCAACACCGTCAAAGCCACAGCCGCAACAATCCCCGCCGCCGCCAGCCCGCGCCACAGCCAAAGATTCGACCAGAAGCCTCCGGTCGCCTCAGTCCCAAACAATCGCGCGTCAATTGCCGATTTGACCGAACGCTGCGGATTGGCAGGCGCGTAGGCCGCATCCAGCGGTTCCAGCTGCGCCCGCCAAGCGGCCACCAGATCGGCAAAAGCCGGGTCAACAAGCACGCGCCGTTCGCAGGCATTGCGTTCAGCCACAGACAACGTGCCCAACACAAACTCACCGGCCAGCCCATCATCGCTATGATCAAGTTCGTCGATCATCGGCCCAGGCACTCCCGCAAACTCAACAAACTACGGCGCAACCAAGTGCGCATGGTATTCAGTGGCACGTTGAAACGGGCGGACAATTCCTCATAGGAATAGCCGTCCACATAGGCGGCGCGAACAGCCATGGCGCGGTCTTGTTCCAGTTCGCCAAGACAAAAATCGATGCGCCGCCCTTCATCGCGGTTCACGGCACTTGCTTCTGGCCCCATCGCCGGGTCGGCTGTTTCAGCAACCGAATCCAAATCCCGCATCGGTGCCTTGCGCGATCGCAGGCGGTCAATCGCCGAATTACGCGCAATCGATACCAGCCAGGAAATCGCCGAATGCGGCCCCGGCTGGTAACGCTCGGCGTTGCGCCATACTTTCACAAATGTCTCCTGCAAGGCTTCCTCGGCATCAGACCGATTACCAAGGATACGCAAGGTAACGCCAAACAGTTTCGGCGAGGTGCGCGAATAGAGCGCGTTGAACGCATTCCTGTTGCCAAGAACCAATTGCGCCAGCAAGGCGTCGAGGTCTTGAACGTTCACGGCCTTGCACCTTTTCGCATGGTCAAAGCCTAGCAATCTGTGCCTGCAGCGCAACCCTGTTTGTGCACCGAAGGCGATTGCCCGTCAAAATCTTGCGAGAATGCGAGGTTAGGCTTATGATGCGCATGTGCCCGCGTTGGCGGTTCACATTTTTACAGGCCAAGACATGACTAAAACTATCCAATCGCGTGCCGCATATGAATGGCCAACGCTGTCGCTGATCGTGCAATGTTACACCGCACTTGCCGTAGCAATATTGTTATTGCCGCAGCTGAGCCTGTGGCTGGCAATCCCGGTGCTGATCCTGTCCATCACCCTGCATTCCTCATTGCAGCACGAGGTCGTCCACGGGCATCCGCTACCGCAGCGCTGGCTGGCTGTGGCGCTGGTCTGGCTGCCGATGGGGCTGTTGGTGCCCTACGAACGCTTCCGCGACCAGCATCTGGCGCACCATAAGGACACCACGCTGACCGATCCCTACGATGATCCGGAGACCGGCTATTTCGACCCGCAAATCTGGCAGCAATTGTCACCCTGGCTGCAGGTGCTGCTGCGGTTCAACAACTCGCTGGCCGGCCGGCTGACGGTTGGCCCCTTAATCTCGCAATACGCCTTCATGTGGGCCGAATATCGGAACTGGAAAAATGGCCAGCGCGATCTGTCGTGGGTCTGGACGCGACATTTCATTGGCGTGGCGTTCGTTTTGACCGTGGTCGCACAAATCGGAAATATGCCGCTTTGGGCTTATCTGGTCTCGGCGTATTTCGGCATGTCGATCCTGAAAATCCGCACATTCCTGGAACATCGCGCCCATGAACACGCCGGTGGCCGTACGGTGATCGTCGAGGATGCAGGACTGTTATCTTTCCTGTTCCTCAACAACAATTACCACGCCGTTCACCACGCCCAGCCCAGCGTTGCCTGGTACGACCTGCCCCGCACTTTTGCCGAAAAGCGCGAGCATTATCTGGCGAAAAATCAGGGCTATTATTACAAGAACTATGGCGAGATTTTCCGGACGTTTTTCTTCCATGCCAAGGAACCGGTGCCGCATCCGTTGATGGACAAAGACTTGAAATAATGTTCGCGGCCTTGCCAATGTATGATTGGCCCGGGAGCCGCACCGCGACCGATGCTCTGTGGGATGCGCTGCGCGATGAATTCCGCGCGGCTGGCTTGCCCGCGCCGCAAACGCTGTCGCGACCTTTCGACGAAGGCGACTGGCAGCGCCCCGATCTCACGCTTGCCCAGACCTGTGGTATGCCTTTTCGGCTGTGGCTGTGTGACAAGGTGACCTTGCTGGGCACCCCGGATTACGGTGTCGAAGGGTGTCCTCCTGGGTATTACTGCTCGCACATAATCACCCGAAAGCAACAGCAACCTGTCGGCAAAGCCGCCGTCAACGCCCTGCATTCGCAATCAGGCTATGCTGTTCTCAACGCTCCGAACCGCATCTTGCTGACCGGTTCGCATCAAGCCTCGATCCTTGCCGTGGCATATTGCCGGGCTGACTATGCCGCCATTGATGCGGTTACCTGGAGGCTTGCTTGCCGCGACATGCCCGAAACCAGCGACCTGCAGATCCAATCCAGCACCAATCCCAGCCCCGGATTGCCCTTCATTACGGCCAATCGCAACGCTACTGAAACGATGCAGACCTGCATCGAACGGGCAATTTCGGGCTTGGCCAAACAGCACAAAGCCGCGCTTTTCCTGCGCGGCTTTGTCCGATTGAAACCGTCCGATTATCTTTGACGCGCCACGCCTTGGGCGCAATTGGTGCACAAAGGGGTATGGGGCAATACATCCAGCCGTTCCGGCGCTATGTCATCGCCGCATTTGGCGCAGACGCCATAAGTGCCAGCCTCGATGCGTTTAAACGCTTCGCGGATCATCAGAATTTCACCTTGGCTGGACGCGCCCAGCGATTGCAGAACTTCGTCATCCTCTTCCGCCGTCGCCTGGTCTTCCCAATCCTTCGGCAGCGGGTCGTCGAGTTCGCCCTTGATCTGCACCAAGCGTTCACCCAATTCCAACAGGCGCTGGTTCAGCTTCTTGCGATATTTACCTGTATCGATCATTGACCCCCTCCTGAGGAAGCTTTGGGAATGTCCGCCACCCGAACTGGCGCGAACCCTAGCACAGGTTTACCTATAGTCGCATAGCGGAAATTCTAGGGGGCAGGTCACCGGCTTCCACAAAATGGCTTAGTATTCGGGCTTTTTGCAGTTTTGGCCATCGCTGCGGCAGTCCGCGGCGGCGCGCGGAAAATCGCTATGGCAGGGATATCGAACAACCAGTGCTCCACAATGCTAAACCGACCGGTCGGTCTACTTTGCGGTGAGGGAAAACCTGAGTATTTGTGGAACGCCGCAAGCGGAAGACAAGCGCCGGATCTAGCGGTGGGAACGGCACGACAAGGCGAATTGCCACGCAGAATTTGGCGCTACTCAACGCCGCGCAAAAAATCCGGGTCCAGGTGGCTGGAAAGCCCGGCAGGATCGGGGGCAGTCTGCATGCGCGCAAGTCTCAACCGGGCGAAGTCGCCAAGATAATCGGCCAATCCACCGCCAAACCAATCTTGCCCCAGCTTCGCAGCAACGGTCAAATTCTGTTGGTCGGCCAAACCAGTCTCGGCATCAATTTCGCCCATGTCGGCGGCGGCAGCGATTTTGGCCAAATCGCCGTCGAGACCTGCCTGCAAATCCAGGAAAGCCTGAATCGCCGCCGGACTGGAAGCGGCAAAATCCGCGGTAACCACCACAGCGCTGAACCCCCGCTGGCCGAGGGCAAAATTCTGTTGCGGTGTCATCAGCACGTCACCATACTCGCGCATTTGCACCAAATCTTTGCCATTGCCACAAGCAATGTCGGCATCGCCGCGACCCAATGACGCCGCTGCATCCCGGCTTGCCTGATCGCGCCGGATAGCGCTCTTCGGGTCGGCGCCCAGTGCCAACATCTGCATGTCAAACAGCACCTCGGCCGCCGACCCATAGGCCAGCGCCACCCGCAAACCATAAAGCGACGCCCCGCTTTCAGCGATATCGCGGCGCAATACGCAATTGACCGGCTCGCGCAGAGCGGCGGCAATATCGACAAGTACCAGGTCGGCGCCTTGCGCCAGTCCATCCAGGAAGACGTCGGGTCCGATACCGATGGCGATGCTCACCTCGCTGGCGATCAGCGCTTGCAGCAAATGGCTTTCGCTGTCGAAGTCTTGCCAGCGCGCACCGATGCCAACGGATTCGGTGAATTCGGGATCCAAAACCCCGCTCAGGACGGGCAGGGGGTTGTCGAGAACATAGCCAAAAACAACGCTGTCTTGTGCCTTGGACGCACCGCAGAAAGCGGCGCATACAAGGATTGCTGACCTAAACATCAACAAATGGCTCCGCCAGACCGGGAATGGCGATGTCAAAGGCAAAGACGTCACCCGCTTGCGGCTGCGCAGCCAACGCGTCGCTGCTCAAGTTCTGCCGCGCCGAAGTGACGAAAATCGTCGTCAAATCCGGCCCGCCAAAAGCCGGGCACGTGGTTTGGGTTGCCGGGCAATGCACGCGATCGGTTTCATTGCCCTGCGCGTCAAATCGAGCAACGAGTCCCGCCCCGTAAAACGCACACCACAACCCGCCCGCAGAATCAACGATCGCACCATCGGGTCGCCAGCCTCTGTCATTGAAATCGATGTGTACTTCCAGGTCGCCAGCCGGCCATCCTTCTGAATCCAGACGCCATTTCATTATCTTGCCGCTGGGCGTATCTGCCAGATATGCCGTGCGTCCATCGGGCGAAAAACACTGGGCGTTGGGGATGTGGGCCTTGGGGATCAACAAGCGGACTTCACCTTGGTAAAAGCGGTAAAACGCGCCCTCGCCGGGTTTGCCCGCCAAACCCATGGTGCCAATCCAAAAACCGCCCTGCCGATCAGCGCGCCCGTCGTTGGAACGGGTGGCGTTATTCTTTGTCTCCAATTCCGCCACATGCCGACGTGCGCCCGTTGCCGGATCGAACGAAAACAATGCCTTTTCCGAAGCCACTAACAGCTTGCCATCCGCCAGACGTCCCAGTGCCGACACGCGTTCTTTGAACTGGACGATTTTCGCATCCGATCCATCGAACAAACACGCATGCAGACGCATCGGGGTAATATCGCACCAATACAGCCGGTCGCCCGACCAAAGCGGCCCCTCGCCCAGAATATTCTGGCTGGAAATAACGTGTCGCGCGTGTCGAACCATTGGGCATCCTTGTTGAAATTGCGGCTGTGACGGGCAAGTGCCAGAATGGTTTGACAAACCCGCGCTCGTCAACTCTGTAATCAGAACCGCTAATTTCTGCAATTTTCGCGACGGACTGACCCAAAGTCAACGTCAAGTCATTTGACTTGTGCCGGGATTCGCTTGAACATCGCGACAGATGGCCCTGAGAGCCATGAATTGTGAAGCACCGCCGCCAACCGGCGCGCTTATGGTCAAATGTGGAGAATGACCCGAATGAAATTAACCTTTTCGCTCGCGGCGATGGCCGCAGTCCTTGCGGCACCAGTCGTGGCGCAAGACAATGTGCTGCATATCTATAATTGGTCGGACTATATCGCCGAAGATACGGTCGCCAAGTTCACTGAGGCAACCGGAATCGAAGTCACCTACGACGTGTTTGATTCCAACGAAGTACTGGAAGCCAAAATGTTGGCCGGCAATTCCGGCTACGACTTGGTAATTCCAACGTCGAATTTCCTGTCGCGCCAAATTGCCGCCGGTGTTTACCAACCGCTCGACAAATCGAAACTGCCCAACATCGTCAACATGGACCCGGCGCTGATGGAAGCAGCCGCGGCCTATGACGAGGGCAACGCGCATGCGGTGATCTATCTTTGGGGCACCACGGGTATTGGCTACAACGTCGCCAAGATCAAAGAGCGGCTGGGCGATGATTACGTCGTCGATAGCTGGGACATGGTGCTGAACCCAGAGATTGCCGCCAAACTGGCCGATTGCGGCATCACTTGGCTCGACGGCCCGGTTGAGGTCTTGCCCGCCGTACTGAACTGGCTGGGGCTTGACCCGATGTCGCGCGAAGCGGCGGATTTCGAGAAGGCCGCCGAAGCAATGGCGGCGGTGCGTCCGTCGATCCGCTATTTCCATTCGTCGCAATATATCAACGATTTGGCCAATGGTGATATCTGCGTTTCGGTTGGCTGGTCGGGCGACGTGTTTATCGCCCAAGCCCGCGCTGGCGAGGCGGCAAGCGGGATCGAGATTGAATATGTGATCCCGAAAGAGGGTGCGCAGCAGTGGTTTGACATGATGGCAATTCCGGTTGATGCGCCAAACCCGGATGCGGCGCATGCGTTCATCAACTTTGTCATGGATGCGCAAATCACAGCCGACATCACCAACTATGTCTGGTATGCCAATGCCAACACGCCGTCGCTAGCATTGGTTGATCCCGAAATCATCGCCAATCCCGGCATTTTCCCTACAGCCGAAGCCAGCGAGAAAATGTGGGTCGCCCAGACCTATGACAGCAAGATGGACCGGGTGATAACCCGGCTTTGGACCAGCATAACCACCGGCCAATAAGAGCCGAATAATCGGGCGGGGCGATCAAGCCTCGCCTTTCAACAACGGGGACAGATATGGCGAAGCAAGCCGTCGCAGCGGATACAAGGCCGTGGGCCGATCCGGTCGCCATTCCGTTCATTCGGATCAAGAATATCACCAAGAAATTCGGTGATTTTACCGCCGTAAACAACGTCTCGCTGGACATTTATCGCAGAGAATTGTTCTGCCTTTTGGGTGGGTCGGGTTGCGGAAAATCGACGCTGCTGCGGATGTTGGCGGGGTTTGAGACGCCGACTTCGGGGACGATCGAGATTGACGGGCAAGACATGAGCAAGGTCGCGCCCTACGACCGGCCCACCAACATGATGTTCCAATCCTATGCCTTGTTTCCGCATATGAGCGTGGAAAAGAATGTCTCTTATGGCTTGCTGCGCGATGGCGTGGCCAAGGAAGAATGCGCGGCCCGTGTGGCCGAGATGTTGAAACTGGTGAAGCTGGGTGATTTTGCCAAGCGCAAGCCGCATCAGCTATCTGGCGGCCAACGGCAACGGGTCGCATTGGCGCGGTCTTTGATTAAAAAGCCGAAACTTTTGCTGCTGGAC
>JANMOK010000334.1:0-1946 GCA_031369165.1 Paracoccaceae bacterium | reverse complement strand
CGCGAGGCTGGACGGGCCCGAGGTGCGGACGTCGAAGGCTCGAATGATGTGTTGCGTAAAACTGATGCAGTGTTTGGGTCGAATAATGCCGTTTTTCGTAAGGTTTTCGCGGGTTTTACCGGTCAGGAAAGCGTTTTCCGTCAACGTCATATCCGGGGCGGCGGCGTGTCCCAGGCGCTGTTCGGGGGCACAAAGCAGGCCGGCGGCGCGGCGCTGATTGGGACCAAACTGGCCGACGTTTATCGTGCCCACTGTGATGGATCCGGGTGCCGTGCGCAGTTCGCCCGACAGCGCCAGCATCAACTCGTCTTGGCCGTTGCCCGCGACGCCCGCGATTCCCAACACCTCGCCGACATGCAGGTTCAGGGAAATATTTTTCAGATTGGTACCGAACTGGTTCGCCGACACCATCGACAGGTTTGTCATCGACAGGGCCAGCGGACCGGCTTTGAACTGGCGGGGCGCGAATTGCGCCAGTTCGCCGCCAATCATCATTTCGGCAAGGCTTTTGGCGCTTTCATCGCGCGGAAGGCAGGTGGCGACCACTTTGCCGCCGCGAAGGATTGTGGCACGGTCGCATAACGTGCGGATTTCATCGAGTTTATGAGAGATGTAGAGGATGGCGACGCCCTCGGCGGCGAGTTTGCGCAGGGTCACGAACAGTGTTTCAACTTCTTGTGGCGTCAAAACCGACGTTGGTTCGTCCATGATCAGCAGGCGCGGGTTCTGCAGCAAACAGCGGATGATTTCCACCCTTTGCCGCTCACCAGCCGAAAGTTCGCCGATCAAGCGGCTTGGGTCGAGTGGCAGTCCATAGGCGGCGCTGACCTCGCGGATTTTCGGGGATAGCGCGTTGATTTTCGGGGCGTTTTCCATGCCGAGGGCGATGTTCTCGGCAACTGACATCGCTTCAAACAGCGAGAAATGCTGGAACACCATACCGACGCCCAATTTCCGCGCATCGCCGGGCCTGCCGGGGTGATAAGGTATGCCATGCAGCGTCATCGACCCGCTGTCCGGCCGGACCAGGCCGTAGATGGTTTTGACCAGGGTGGATTTTCCTGCGCCGTTTTCGCCAAGCAGCGCATGGATTTCGCCCGGTTCGACGGAAAAGCTGACAGCGGAATTGGCGATGACGCCCGGATAGGCCTTGGTGACGTTGCTGATCGTCAACAGACTCATGCAGTACGTTCCCCCATTTGGACACGCTCTGCAGAGCGTGCCTGATCTTCCAATAGCGCGGTGGCAAGGCCGACGGCAATGGCGGCAGGGTGTTTGCCGAGGGATTTGTTGCCAAGCGGGCAGGTGATGCGGGCGATATCGGCGTCGGAATGCTTCAATGCCCGCAACCGGGATGTGAAACGGGCGCGTTTGCTGGTGGAACCGATCAGGTGGAGTTGGGCGAAGGTACGGCTCAGGATGCGGTGGCAGAGTTCGAGATCGAGCGCGTGCGAATAGGTCAGGACGACATGAATGGCGTCATTGGGGGCGTGCCGGATGGCGTCAGCGGGGTTGGATGCCACGAGCATTGTGGCTTGGGGTGTTTCGGGGAAACGGGTGCGATTTGTGTCAATCCAGGTGATATCAAAGGGCAGGTCCTGGAAGGCGTGGACGATGGCGCGTCCGACATGGCCAGCGCCGTAGAGCCAGAGGGGGGTGAGCGGGGTGGTGAGGGGTTCAAGGAACCAACTTTGGGTTAGCGTGGGTTGAAAGGGGGCTCCAGACCGAGTCCGGCGAAGTGCGGATTTTACTGCGAGTGGCGGTTGATGGGTGCCCGAGGCGAGGGACCGCGCGTAGAGGCCGGTTTCGGGGATGGTGGCGAGTTCGGTGGCGGTCAGGCGTTCGATGAGCAATCGAACCATGCCGCCACAGCATTGGCCAAGCGCGGGGCCAAGCGGCAGGGTGAGGGTTTGGCGCAGGTGCGGGGTTGGGTCGGGCAACATGGC
>JANMOK010000326.1:0-9720 GCA_031369165.1 Paracoccaceae bacterium | reverse complement strand
CAATAATCCAGTCGTTCGGGCGACGTCATCGACGCAGAAACCGACGTGATATTGATGACCGCCGCGTTCATCCCACTGAGAAACGGCAAGGCCGTTTGGGTAAAGAAGACAGTTCCGCGCAAGTTAGTGTTCATCACTTTGTCAAAATTTGACGGGGTAAGCGCGTCAAACACGCCGCGTTCCGGAGATCCAATTCCTGCATTGTTGACCAAAATTTGGAACGTTCCAAATTTTGCCTTTTGAAACGCGACTGCTGGTTCATGCTGGGCCAAATCGGCCAAATCGCAGCGGACATATTCCACCCTAACGCCGGTTTCGCGTAAATCCTCCACGGGCCCCAAGTCATCGTCCAGATCAACCAATGCCAAATCGCAACCAGTTTGCGCCAATGCCAGCGCAATGCCGCGCCCAATACCGCGTTTTGCGCCGGTAATCAGGGCAACACGCCGCATTACCAAGCGCCCGTGAATGCGGCCTGCCGTTTGCCGGTGAACGCCGCCACGCCTTCGGCCATATCGCCAGTTTTTGCCGCCAGCATTGAACCCAGCGCCTCAATCGCAGCGCCGCTTTCCTCGCCATCGGAAGAGGCAAGCATCAGCTTGGCAATCTCCAGCGCGGCAGGACCGCGCTCTGCAATACCGACCGCAATTTCCCGCGCCTTTGCCAATGCCCCGCCGGCGGCTGCCAAATGATCGACAATGCCCAGATTCGCCGCTTCGACGGCGCTGAAAACTTCGCCCGCCAGCACCATCCTTCGCACATTTTGCGCCCCAAAACGCCGCACAAGCCGTTGCGTTCCCGACCATCCGGGCACCATGCCCAGGCTGGTTTCCGGCATTCCGACCTTGATTTGGCTCTCGGCTACCCGAATGTCCGCGCAAGCCGCCAGTTCTAGGCCACCGCCCAATGCATGGCCATTCAACGCCGCAATAACCGGCATCCGTAGGCCCGCCAATCGGCTAAACACCCGGTGGCCATAACGCACCCAGTTGTGGCCGAATTCGCTGGGCGTCATTGCACCCCATGCCTTGATATCGCCACCAGCGGAGAACGCTTTGCCCTGACCTGTCAGGATCACAACCCTTGTCTCGCGGCGCACTTCGACCGCATCGCAGGCCTGGGCAAGGGCTCCCAGCATTGACAGGTCAAATGCGTTCAGCTTTTCCGGCCGGTCAATGGTGATTGTCGCAATTGGGCCATCCGATGTAACCAAAACCTGTTCGCTCATTGCAATGTCCTTGTCGGCTTTTCGGATAGTTTCATCCCCATAGGTGCGTCGATAAACAGGGCATTATCCATGAGTTTCAAATCTTTTGCGATGGTCAGGGGAAACTCCGACTGATCCAAAACATGCGTTTGCAAATCTATTCCCGGAGCTATTTCCGTCAGAACCAACCCCGCTGGTCGCAAGAGCATAACGCAGCGCTCGGTCACGTATGTAATGTCTTGCCCCTGCAAGACTGCGCGAGGACCGGAAAAAGTGATGTGGTCCACCGCTTTGACCAGCTTTTTCAGCTTTCCTTCATTCTCGATCACCACTTTGCCACCGGCGATCTGTATTTTCGCCCCGGCATTGAACATGCCCGAAAATACAATTTTCTTGGCCCGCGCGGTGATGTCAACAAACCCCCCGGCACCGGCAGTGACATGCGGTCGAAACGCAAGGTGCGAAACATTGACCGAGCCATCTTGGCCGATTTCCAAGAACGACAGGAGCGAGGCATCAAAGCCACCGCCTTGGAAATAGGTGAACTGCAACGGCGAAGGCACAAATGCTTCGGCGTTCGAGGCGCAACCAAAGGCAAAATCCAACAGTGGCACGCCACCAACCGGCCCTTGCTCAATCACCCAAGTGACAGCACCGTGCAGCCCTTCCTCCAGCAAGATGCGCGGAACATTGGCCGAAATGCCAAACCCTAAATTGACCGCCGATCCCGCTTGCAATTCCTGCGCCACGCGGCGCGCGATGATCTTTTGAATGCCAAATTCGGGAATGGAAAAACTGTCCAACGGTCGGAAAATTTCACCGGAAATTGCTGGATCATAATCCGTTTGCGTTGTCTGTTTTTGGTCGGGGTCAACAACCACGTAGTCGACCAAAACGCCCGGAACCCGCACATCATGCGGCTTTAAGGTGCCATTTTGGGCGATCCGTTTGACCTGCGCGATAACGATGCCACCATTGTTGCGAACGGCAAGTGCCTGATCAAACCCACCCAAGGTTGACCCTTCGTGTTCAAAGGTCAGGTTGCCGCGTCCGTCGGCCGTCGTGGCCCGGATAATCGCCACTTGAGGAACTATGGAGCGGAAATACAACCAGTCATCGCCATCGAAATGTTGTTTGAAAACAATTGGCTCCATTGCCGCCGACGCGTTCATCGCGCAACCTTGCTGCTGAGGGTCAACAAATGTTCCAAGGCCTATTTTGGTTAAAACGCCGGGTCTTTTCGCGGCAGCTTCGCGGTGCAGATCAAACAGGATTCCAGAAGGAACGTTGTATGCCGCCACTTGGTCGGCCCCGATCATTTGCCAGATCAAAGGCGGTTCCGAAGTGGAGGGGCCGGAGGGATATGATCCTGCAATGATCTTTTTCAACAATCCAGGTTTGGCGATATGGTCGATCCCCTTGATGCCGCTCATGTCACCGGCAGCAATTGGGTGCAGGGTGGTCAGGCCACGCGGGTGTCCGGTTGCCAAGAACCTTTCGCCAATGGCTTGCAGCATCAAATCCGGGCAGCCCAAGCCAGACGACGATGAAACGGTCACAACCGCCTCGTCGGGTATCAAGGCAGCCGCTTCGCTCGGCGTGATATGCTTGCTCATCTTGCGCCACAGCTTCGGCGAATGGTCAAGCGTACGGGCATGGTAATTTGCTCGGCAATTATGCCCGAAGCGATTTGCTGCATCAGCAATCGCGCTGCCCTCCGCCCAATATTTTGCGGTTCCGTTGTCACGGTCGTTAGCGCGGGAACCACACTTTTCGCTTCGATCACATCGTCAAATCCGACGATGGCAAAGTCGCGTCCGGGTGTTTTTCCGGCGGCCCGCAAGGCATCGCAGGCTCCAAAGGCAACAGCATCGTTCAGGCATACGGCGGCCGTCGGCGGGTTTGGCAACGAAAGCACGCGTTCCATCGCGCTGACACCGCCAGCGCGCGAAGGCATTGAAGCTGTGACAAGCTTGGCATCCAAAGTGATCATTGCGCCAAACAAAGCGTCCCGATAGCCGGCCAATCGCTCGGCAAACACGCGGGTATCAGCGAAGCCACCAAGGAAGGCGATGCGCCTGTGGCCAAGATCGTGCAGGTGTCTGGTGGCATCGAATACGCCGGCATGATTGTCAGAAATAACGTGGGAAATGCCGGCATCCGGAATGGTCCGAACTGCCAGGACCACCGGAATGTTGTTTTTCAGCAGCGGTTCGAAATCCTGCGCCGTGCTGCCGCGCGCCGGGCAGACGATCAGGCCGCAAATTCCGTTTTCGCGCATAGATGCGATGACGTGTTTCTGGCGATCGGTATTTTCTGCCGTGTGCGCCATGAACTGGACAAAACCGGCCTCCTGCGCTTCGGCATCAATGCCCACGGCAAGTTCAGCAAAGAACGGATTTGTCAGATCGTTGACGACAACGCCGATGATTTTCGACGTTGAAAAACGCAAACCAGCCGCCGCACGGTTATAAATATAACCATGTTCGGCAATGACTTTGTTGACGTGCTCGCGCGTGGTCTTGTTGACCAGTGGCGAACCCTGCAACACCAGGGAGACGGTCGATTTCGAAACGTTCGCCGCTTTTGCGATGTCGATAATGGTGTGCCGCGGGTGGTTCAATGGGAGAATCCTGTTGGTGTGACCATTTATTTGGAACGTTCCAAATTTGTCAATCATTTTTGTGTTTTTCGCGTGACTTTTTGGTCAGAACGCGCATATTGAAGAAGAAATTGGAACGTTCCAAATGGAGCAGAAATGCCTTTGCACCTAAATTTGCCGCAGGAAGACGGGCGAATCGCCAACTATCGCCTGACGGGCAGGGCTTTGCCCGCGGCAACAGTCGCCCCAAAATTCAACCGCATCGCCTATGCTGCGGCGCATGTCGTTGCCGACCCAATTCTGGATGGCGCGATTGACTGGGAATCGACTTTGAAATTCCGCCATCACCTTTGGAACCTTGGTTTCAAAGTCGCCGAAGCGATGGATACGTCGCAACGCGGGATGGGGTTGGATTGGGTTGGCGCACGGGAATTGATTGGCCGTTCGCTGAGGGAAGCGAAAACGGTTGCAGGCGCGGATACGGCTTGCGGGGCGGGGACAGATCAGTTGCAGCGCGCACAATCCTTGGACGACGTGATCCGCGCATATGAGGAACAAGTTGGCTTCGTTGAGAAAAACGGCGGGCGTGTCATTCTGATGGCCAGCCGGGCTTTGGCGGGTGTGGCAAAGAATGCGGACGATTATGCACGGACCTATGGTCGCATCCTGCAGCAGGCACAAGGCAAAGTGATCTTGCATTGGCTTGGTCCGATGTTTGATGCGGCGCTGTCAGGCTATTGGGGTTCGGATGATTTTCCTAAGGCTCTGGAAACCGTGCTGGGAATCATTGAGGATAACCGGGCAAAAGTTGACGGAATCAAGATATCCCTGCTCGATTCCGCTTGTGAAATTGAACTTCGCAATCGCCTTCCTGACGGGGTGATTTGCTATACCGGCGATGATTTCAATTATGCAGAATTGATTGCCGGTGATGGTATGCGGCATTCGCATGCTCTGTTGGGAATTTTTGACGTTATTGCACCACAGGCCTCGGCGGCGCTGTCTGCGTTAGCGATTGAAGATACTGATGCTTTTCGCAAAATCCTGGCGCCCACTGTGCCGCTATCGCGCAAGATATTTGAGGCACCTACCCAGTATTACAAGGCCGGTGTGGTGTTTTTGGCTTGGCTGAACGGGCATCAAAACCATTTCGTCATGCCTGGCGGGATGCAGGCGCAACGGGGGATTATTCATTATTCTCAGGTCTTTAGACTGGCCGATCAGGCCAATGTTTTGGACAAGCCGGAACTGGCGGCAGCAAGGATGAAAACGCTGCTTTCCATGCATGGATTTCACGCGTGAAATTCACGTTATAATATTGATATTGTTACGTTATCTATTTTCGTTCACCTTTTGTTAATACTGTGTGCTGTCCAACGATCAGCCTAAATCTGCACTGCCCACGAGCATTGAAAACGACACTTTGCTTCGCAGGTGCGAGACGGGATGTTTGGGCAAAAAGAACATGAAAAACATCAATATTTGATGCTTTTCCGCCGGTTTTTGCCCGAGTTATCGCGGTCTTTGAAGGTCCAAAACGCAATTGTGCAGCGCGGCATTGGAAAACGGGAAAGGCAGCCTTACCCAAACAGGTCTTCCAGCTTGCGCCGCATCACCGATGCATCGACATCGACCCCGGTCCAGTATTTGATGCCGATCACGCCCTGATTGACCACCATGCCCAGCCCGTCGAGCATGGTGCAGCCACGGGCTTGCGCGTCGCGAACCAGACGGGTACGCGGCGGGTTGGGGATGACGTCGGCGACCACCATGCCGGGGTGCAGGGTCTGGATATCCAGTGCCAGACGCGCATCGACATCGGGAAACAGCCCAATCGAGGTGGCATTGACGACAATATCGGTTTCTTCGGGAATGCCATAGTCGCCGCGCCACGGTGCCAGTTCCGCCGTCACTTTGGTCTTGGTGTTGAGCAGATCAACCAGCCCGCGCCCGCGTTTTTCATCGCGGTTGACCACGGTAATTTTTTTCGCACCGGCAAAGGCCAGTTCTACCCCGATAGCCCGCGCCGCGCCACCTGCCCCGAACATCACCACCGTCTTGCCAGCCGGATCGGTGACTTCGCGCAAAGATTGCAGGAACCCCTTGCCGTCGGTGTTTTCGCCGATGAACTTGCCATCACGCAGCACCGCGCAATTGACCGCGCCCATCACCTCGGCGGATTCCCCCAGCCCGTCGAGATGCTCGATCACCGCCACCTTGTGCGGGATCGAGCAGTTGAACCCGATCCAGCCCATCGCCCGCGCGCCCTTGACGGCATCGCCCAGTTTCTCGGGCGGCACTTCGCAATTGAGATAGCGGATATCGAGGCCGTGGTGGGCATAGGCGGCCTCGACCATCGCAACCGTCGGATTTTCTGCCGCCGGCATGGCGAAGGAGCCGGTCAGGCGGCTGAGGAAATTATGCGCCATCAGACATCCGCCACCACTTCCTGCCGCTGCTCGCCCAGCCCGCCGATGCCAAGTTCCACCACGTCGCCGACCTTTAGATAGCGGGGCGGTTTCATGCCCATGCCAACCCCCGGCGGCGTGCCGGTGGAGATGATGTCGCCCGGATGCAGGGTGAAGAACTGGCTGAGGTAGGAAACGAGGAAGGCCACGCCATAAACCATCGTTGCCGTCGAGCCGCTCTGCCGCGTCTCGCCGTTCACCTTCAACCACATCAACAAGTTCTGCGGGTCGGCGACTTCGTCTTTTGTCACCAGCCAAGGGCCGGTCTGGCCGAAATTGTCGCAGGATTTGCCCTTGGTCCATTGACCGGAGCGTTCGGTCTGGAAGGCGCGTTCGGAGACGTCGTTGACAACGCAATAGCCCGCGACATGTTCCAACGCCTGCGCCTCGCTGACGTATTTTGTCGCTTTGCCGATGACCACGCCCAGCTCCACTTCCCAGTCGGTTTTCAGCGAACCGCGCGGCACAATGATTGGATCATTCGGTCCACAAATTGCCGAAGTTGCTTTCATGAACAACACCGGCTCTGGCGGCACTGACAGGCCGCTTTCGGCTGCGTGATCGGAATAGTTCAGCCCGATGCACATGAATTTGCCGGTGCCCCCCACACAAGCGCCAAGGCGGGGCGTGCCGGGCACCAGCGGCAGACTGGCGGGGTCAAGTGTTGCCAAGGCCGGCAAATCGGCCAATCCCGATCCAGCAATATCCGGAACATGCGCAGACAAGTCGCGCAAAGCGCCGTTGGTGTCGATCATTCCCGGTTTTTCGGCACCCCGCGCGCCAAAACGGACCAATTTCATCTGTCGATCTCCCCTGTCAGCGGGCTGCGCCCAAAGTCAGTGCCACTGAAAACCATCACGCCCGGATTGGCAAGGTGATGACAAATTTCGCGCCGCTTTCTGATGGTGCCAAAACAATTTCTCCGCCATGCCCGCGCAACAGGGCCCGCACTATGCCAAGCCCCATGCCGGTACCGCCAATATCGCGATGTGTCGTGAAAAAAGCGTCAAACAATCGGTCGCGGTTGTTGAGGGTTACACCTTTGCCGTTATCAGTGACGGCAATTTCCGTGGTTCGGTTCTGGCTGATCGTGATGTCGATTTTCGTCGCGTCATTACGCACAGAATTGTCAACCAAGTGACCCAGAACAATCGCCAGGTTTTCCTGGCTCATCGGCAAGGCCAAAGTTGGGTTGTCGAGCGAAATCTTGGTTTCAGGAAACCGCCGCCGCAGATCGGACAGGCATTCTCCCGCCGACGATGTGCCGCCGAGTTCGGGGGCTTCCGCTTCGGCCAGTTGGCGCAAGCGGCCGACCAACTGGGTCATCCTTTCGGTATCAGCGATGATGTTGTCGATGAATTGCTGCTGTTGTTTTGGCTTCATGCTGGCCGAATTATCGCGCATAAGTTCGGCTGCGCCCAAAATGGCGGTCAGAGGTGATTTCAGTTCGTGCGTCACATGGGCAGCAAAAGTGCGCAGGTAATCGGTTCGCTGGAACAAGGCTTCGGCCATGGCGCGAATCGAACCGGAAAGCTGGGCAACTTCCCGGGTGCCATAATGCGATAGAGGTGCCAGCGCAGCCCTGTCGCCAGTGCCCAAAGCCCGTGCCCGGTCCATCAAGGCGGTGAGCGGGCGGGTCACGCCGCGCCAGAAAACATAGCCAATCAGGCCGGTTGCCGAGAGTATCGCGAGAGAGGCCAAAAGGACCTTGCCGCGTTCCTCATAGAGATTTTTCAGCACATTATTTGGTGTCCGTGACGCATAGATTACCCCGGCGACGCGCCCGTTGTGGATAACCGGCATTGCCGTAAACACCCGCACTTTGGTGCTGCGGGCAATGGAATAGAGCGGTGGCGGCGCACGGTTCAAATTGCGCAATCGCAAGGCCGGGGCGTAGGTGCCGCTGAGGGCTTGGATCACTTCGGGAATCTCGGCCAGCGACAATCCGAACCCGGTGCCACTGCCGCCTATGATTGTGCCCTTGGGGTCGGTTATCCGAAACCCGGCCAGCGTGACCTTTTGGGTATCTGAGGCAAGGATCGACAGTTCGGCACCGATTTTTACAAAGATGGGGTCGGCCAGCAGATCGGTTGGTTTGGGATCTTCGGGCCGCGGCAGTATCGGCCCTGCGGCCAGGTCAAGCGAAGGCACAAGTGGCGTGATTGAATCGGGGTCTGCAACCGGGCGAACCTGTGCACCCAACGGTGCATTGTCAGGCAAAGCAAGCGAAAACGCGGCGGCCAGTACCGTGGATTGGCCAATCAGGCTTTCCTCTGTTTGGCGCACCAACTGGTTGCCGTAGAGTTGAAAGAACAGCAGGCCCAGCAGCGGCAGCGTCAGGACGATCAACAGAACAGCTGTTACCAGCAGTCCTAGTGTGGGGCGCCATTTCTGGCCCGTCACGTCACCGCCCTAAGCCGGAAACCGACGCCGTGGACGGTTTCGATCATTTCGCCATTGCCAGCCCGGGCCATCTTGGCGCGAAGGTTGCGCACATGGCTGTCAATCGTGCGGTCAGAGACGTGGATATTGCCGCCATAGGCCGCGCGCATGATGCGTTCGCGCGAATGCACGTGGCGCGGGCGGGCAATGAGGGTGGCGATGATTTCAAATTCCAGCGCGGTTAGCTCGAGCTGGGTTTCGCCAAGGCGGGCGCTATGGGTGTCGCGGTCTATCGCCAGTGTGCCCCAGCGGCTGGGTTCCGGTTCAGCGTCGGATTTGGTCGCGCTTCGTTTCAGGATGGCTTTGACGCGACCGACCAATTCACGCGGGCTGAAGGGTTTTGTGACGTAATCGTCACCGCCAATTTCAAAGCCGATGATGCGGTCGATTTCCTCGTCGCGGGCGGTCAGGAACAGGATTGGCACGTCGCTTTCGCGGCGCAGGGTGCGGCAGACATCCAGCCCGTCAAGTTCCGGCATGCCGATATCGAGAATGATCAGGTCGGCGGGTTCCTGGGCGAAGCTGGTCAAAGCCTCGGCTCCGTCTTTGACGGTGCGGGTTTGGTAACCGGCGGCCTCCATCGCAAAGGCGATCACCTCGCGGATATGCGGATCATCGTCGGCGATCAGAATACTTTGCTGCATGGCTTTCCACGGAAATAGTCTGCCAGCATTTGAAAGGAACGGGGCGGCTTGCGCAACCGGGTTAAGCATAGCTGTCTCCAAAAAAAAATCCCGCGCCTGCTGGGGTAAGCGGCGCGGGATGGGTCGAGGGGTAATCGGTACAGTGCATGGTGACTGTATACCCAAGCACTTTGCAGAGGCTATGGCGCGGTTTGGCAGATTGTCAGGCGAATTGTGCAGATTTTGTGCAGATCAAAATGCGTCGCGAAGCCGAAACCAGATCATCGCCAAAACCAGCAAGGGCGAGCGGAAGGCAGGGCCGCCGGGGAAGCGGGGGGTGGGGATTTTTTCGAAAATGTCAAAACGTTCGGCGCTGCC
>JANMOK010000246.1:0-8033 GCA_031369165.1 Paracoccaceae bacterium | reverse complement strand
CTGCCGCGCCAGCAGGATATGTTCGCGGGTCTGCGGCATCGGGCCATCCGCCGCCGAGCACACCAGAATGCCGCCGTCCATCTGCGCCGCGCCGGTGATCATGTTCTTCACATAATCCGCATGGCCCGGGCAATCGACATGGGCATAATGCCGCGCCTTGGTTTCGTATTCGACATGTGCTGTCGAAATGGTGATCCCGCGCGCCCGCTCTTCGGGTGCCGCGTCGATCTGGTCATAGGGCTTGTATTCGCCAAAGAACTTGGTGATCGCCGCCGTCAGCGACGTCTTGCCATGGTCGACGTGACCAATCGTGCCAATGTTCACATGCGGCTTATTCCGCTCAAACTTCGCCTTCGCCATGATCCAAGCCCCTAGATTTCGTCGCGGCGCGGTTTAGGGCGAGTTGGGGTGGAAATCAACGGGCAAAGCGTGACACTGGTTCTCTCGAAATTGATCGGCTATTGCATGGCCCGAATTGACGGAAAGAATCTATGCCCCGTATCCTAATCACCTCGGCCTTGCCCTATATCAACGGCATCAAGCATCTGGGCAACCTGATCGGCTCCCAACTGCCGTCCGACGCCTATGCCCGCTTCTGCCGGGCCCGCGGCGACGAAGTTCTGTTCATCTGCGCAACCGATGAGCATGGGACTCCGGCGGAACTGGCGGCGGCCAAGGCGGGCCTGCCGGTGGCCGAATTCTGCCGCCAGATGTGGCAGGTGCAAAAGGACATCGCCGACGGATTTCGCATCAGTTTTGACCATTTCGGTCGTTCTTCCAGCCCGCAAAACCACAAACTGACCCAGCATCTTGCCGGAAAACTGGCCGAAGCGGGCCTGATCTCGGAGGTAATGGAAAAACAGGTCTATTCCAAAACCGATGGCCGCTACCTGCCCGACCGCTACATCGAGGGTACCTGCCCGAATTGCGGCTATGATAAAGCCCGTGGCGACCAGTGCGAGAACTGCACCAAACAGCTCGATCCGGTTGATCTGATCAACCCGCGATCGGCGATCTCCGGATCGACCGATCTGGAAGTGCGCGAGACCAAGCACCTGTATCTGCGCCAGTCAGCGATGCGCGGCAAGCTGACCGAATGGATCGACAGCAAGAAGGATTGGCCCGTGCTGACGACTTCGATCGCCCGGAAGTGGCTGAACGACGGTGAGGGGCTGCAAGACCGCTCAATAACCCGCGACCTCGATTGGGGCATTCCGGTGCGCAAAGGTGATCAGCCGTGGCCGGGGATGGAGGGCAAGGTTTTCTACGTCTGGTTCGACGCCCCGATCGAATATATCGCCGCCACCGCCGAATGGGCCGATGCAAACGGTACCGATTGGGAACGCTGGTGGCGCACCGACAAGGGCGCGGATGACGTGCGCTATGTCGAGTTCATGGCCAAAGACAACATCCCGTTCCACACCCTCAGCTTCCCGACCACCATTCTCGGCTCGGGCGAGCCGTGGAAACTGGTCGATTACATCAAGGGCTTCAACTGGCTGCTCTATGACGGCGGCAAGTTTTCCACCAGCCAGGGCCGTGGCGTGTTCATGGATCAGGCCTTGGCGATATTGCCCAGCGACTATTGGCGCTGGTGGCTCTTGTCCAATGCGCCGGAATCCAGCGACGCGGATTTCACGTGGGAAACCTTCCAGAACGGCGTGAACAAGGATCTGGCTGACGTCTTGGGCAATTTTGCCAGCCGGGTGACCAAGTTCTGCGCCTCGAAATGGGGCGAAATCGTGCCTGAAGGCGGCGATTACGGGCCCCAGGAACAAGCTGTCATCGCCGATCTGACCACCCGTTTAACCGCCTATAACGACGCCTTCGCCGCCATTGAACTGCGCAAAGCTGCGGGCGAGTTGCGGGCGATCTGGGTCGCGGGCAACGAATACCTGCAAGCCGCCGCCCCGTGGTCAGCGTACAAAACCGACCCCGAAAAAGCCGCCGCCATCACCCGATTTGCCATGAACCTGATCCGTTTTTACGCGGTATTGTCCGAGCCGTTCATTCCCGACGCCAGCAAGTCGATGCTGGATGCGCTGGGATTGGACAAACTGCCGTGGCCGACGGATGTGGCAACCGAATTGGCAAGCCTGGCCGCCGGGCAGCCCTTCACTATCCCCGAAGTCATGTTCGCCAAAATAACGGACGAGAGAAGGGCGGAATTGGAAGCTAGGTTTGCGGGGGAGGGGGCGTAAGAATTCAAATGTCCAACCTGAATTCAACCCAATTGCTGCTGCGCGTGTCGGCGACGTCGAAATACCGCGAAGACATGGAAGAATTTGTGGGCGCACTTTCGACACTGGCAACAAACAATCCGTTGCTCAAAGTTGAGATCGATTTGAACGATGGCGAGGTTTTAATACGCTGCGTTCGATGACTTCGGGCCGGGCGACGTTCTCGATGCAGTTCGACCAATACGAACCGACCCCGAATTCATTTAACTCTGACGACCCCGAAAATTTTCCTCCAGCAGTTGGCATGCGAGCCTGACTCTTCGCCATTCAGCCTTGCGGGCCTGCATGCCCTAAATTCCCAACCCGCCTTGGCCAAGCCAACCCCAAGTTCGGTCACTAAAACCGTGGTTGCATCAAGCACAACCCAACACGCGGCGCTCGCAATCTTGTGCTGGTTTGTGACGCCACTGTTTCTTGAATGCGTCGTCAGCGGAACTAATCTGCACAGAGATTGTTGTTCCATTAGCAACATTTAAGGGGATTTAGTGCAATGGCTATCATCGTTGGACATAACTATGGCGAGACTATCAACGGAACGAGCGTCGCTGATACAATATATGGTTACGGCGGCAATGACCGGCTCTTCGGTCTTGGCGGCGGTGATGTGCTCTATGGCGGTGCCGGACTGGATTACTTGGCTGGCGGCAACGGCGTGAATGACTTGTGGGGTGGCACTGGCGGCGACCGTTTCGCGGTGAGCAGCCGCGGCACCGGCTCTAGCGACGACTGGATCGGCGACTTTCAGCTCGACATCGACCGAATTGACGTCAGCTTGTGGGGGATCAGCGACATCAGCCAAATCAGGGCCCTGATTGCCAACGATGCCGGCGGAAGCGCTTCGTTCAACGCCATTTATGGAGGTTACAACCACTTCCTGACGGTGTCCGGTGTATCGGCATCCTCGCTGATTGCAGCCGATTTCATCTTTTCAGCGGCAGGTGCCAGAAATTTTACCGGCAACGCAAGTGCTGACACACTATTCGGGTCGCGCTACGGTGACACGTTAAACGGCAGCGGCGGCAACGACCAATTGCTTGGCGGCTTGGGCAACGACCGGCTGCTTGGCGGCAGCGGCAATGACAAAATCTTTGGCGGTGCCGGTTACGACATTCTGACCGGCGGCACCGGTTTTGACGAGTTCCATTTTAACGCCCTCGCCGATTCCCTGCCAACGTCAGCGCGCGATCGCATTACCGATTTCCAGCTCGATATCGACATCATTGACCTGTCGGATATCGACGCCCGCGTGGGCACCGCCGGAAATCAGGCGTTCAGCTGGATTGGCGGCGCTGCGTTCACGGCGGCGGGCCAGTTGCGATACTCGTATTCCGGCAACGATACGATCATCAGTGCGAACACCGACAGCGATGCAGCGGCAGAGTCCCAGATTGTCCTGACCGGTCACTTTGTCCTCATTGCTGGAGACTTCGTCCTTTGAACCTCCCGGGGGCGGTGCGAATGCCTATCCTGCGGTTTTGCGCAGTATCCTTTTCGCCCGCTCCGCCAATCATTTCCTGATCGCGGCTTTGGCTGTTGTGTCGGCTCGTGCAACGGAACGGTGTTTTCACGATTGATATTGTTAGGTCACGACACAGGATTTATTGTTGTATCGGCAAACAAAGTCGTGCCGGCGATTGCGTTGCGCGTGACGCATTATTGGGCCGCCAAAATATGACCACAGAATCCACATTGCGTCAGGAAATCATCGACACTTGCCTCGAGATGTCGCGTCGCGGTTTGACCTATAGCACCGCCGGAAACGTCAGTGCGCGGCTGGGCGATGTGATGCTGATTACCCCGACATCAACGCCCTACGATCAGCTCACCCCAGAAATGATTGTCGTCATGCCGATCAACGGCGAATATGGCGCGTGGAGCGGGCCGCTGAAACCCTCGGTTGAATGGCGGTTTCATCTGGATATTTTGCAAGCTCGTCCCGAAGTAAACGGCATAGTGCACGGCCACGCACCGTTTTCGACGATTCTGGCGATAGCCCGAAAACCAATTCCGGCAGTGCACTACATGATTGCGGCTTTCGGCGGCGACGATATTCGCTGCGCCGGTTTCGCCATGTATGGCACAGCGGAACTGTCGCGTCTGGCGGTTGCGGCGCTGGAAGGCCGCAAGGGATGCCTGCTGGCCAATCATGGGATGATTGCGATTGGCAAGAACCTTGAGCGAGCCCTGTGGTTGGCCACCGAGTTGGAAATGTTGGCAAGCCAATATTACCATGCCCTGTTGGTTGGCGGGCCCGTGTTGTTGAGCGATGCGGACGTTATCGAGGCGCGCAAAAGTTTTGGCACTTATGGTGAGGCGGCGAAATTGGCCTGAGCGGGCCCAGAGAGCAAACCCCTTGTTTGTCGACATGGTTGGTCAGGCATCGAAAGGTAGCATTGACCAACGACTCGCCCCTGTTCGGTGTTGCTGGCAATATCAAGGCGAGCGTTCCCGGTTGTAAATCCGGCGATTTTGGTGTATGACACAGGCCATTCGACCCTTATTTTCGTATATTTTTCAAATACATAACATTGGAAAGGACACGACATGCCCGATGGCGAATTTGTGTTTGACGACAAACTGCTGCATGCCCAACTTGAAGAAAACGCCAAAACACGGCTGGCCCGCCTGACCGAGGGAATGGACAAACTTGTCGAAGGCCGCCGCAAGCAGGCGGCTTCCCTCGAGGCTCTGCTGGCGGATGATCGGCAACTGGGCGAACATGCGGCGCGGCTGAGCGGCTTGACGGATGACTGGGGCAAAGGCAGGCAGGCCATCGCTGCGGGAAAACTTTCGCGCGTTGCCTTGGCCGAGAAACTTGCCGGGGAATGGCAAAACGCCTTTTCCGACGAGTCATATTCAGCCCTCAAAGAGGCCTATCAAAAGACCCGCGCGACACCAAAAATGCGCGAGGCAGAATGGCTTGCGCATGCCTTTGATTTGCCCGAACACCGGCTGCGCAACTGGGAGGGGCGTTATGGCGAGCTGGGGTGGCAACATCTCAGGCCATTGGACGACGGCGAGGTTGGTGTCATCAGGCAACACCTGCCCGCCGGACCGCAACCGTTGTCCCTGTGCAAAACGCCGCCGTTTGACCTGCGCGATACCTCAAGCCAGACCAGCGGCATCGCCTATGTGAATGTCTTTCAGACGGCGACACCAGCGACGGGCCGGATTTTTTCGATGTCCACGACAATTGCACCGGTCTTTGCTGGTGGCGGCAGCGATGCTTGGGCGCTGGTGGGAACCGACGTGACCTTTGGACCCGGCTTTCAAACTTTGTCGGTCAGCGCGGATATCGATTTTTCCTCGAGCCTGCTGGCAATCGCCATTCTGGGCGGTGCCGAGGCGGGTGCGGAATTGGTGCTGCGTGCAACCATGTCGGACGGCAGGGTATTCAACACGGGCAGCAGCCTTGGATCGGCGGTTGCACCTTTGTTGTGGCATACGGCGATCAACCAAACTGGACAGCGCAAGGTTTCGCTTGGCACCATAACATTAAGCGGCGCGGCCGGAACCGTGCGCTTGATGGCTGGCAAGCACGACCACACTGCGGCAGTTGGTGTGGTTGGAACCTCGGCGGGCGACAGCATACAGTCGGCAACAGTCCTGCGGATTTGCGCCGACTTTGTCTGAAGCTTTCGGCGGCAGGATTTCGCTTCTTTTGGCCTATTTACCTGACCCGGCGATGGAATCGCCGTCGCGGGTCAGGTAATAGGCGGCGATGATCGGCACCAAAGTCACCAGCACTACGACCATTGCTACTACGTTGGTGACTGGGCGTTGCCTTGGCCTGATCAGTTCCTCCAGCATCCAGATCGGCAGGGTTTGCTGCTGACCTGCGGTCAGGGTCGTGACGATGACTTCATCAAAGCTCAGCGCGAAGGCCAGCATGCCACCTGCCAGCAAAGCCGTGCCGATGTTGGGCAGGATGATATAGCGGAAAGTCTGGAAAGCATTGGCACCGAGGTCGGTTGAGGCTTCGACCATCGAGCCAGATAGCCTGCGAAACCGGGCGACGGCGTTGTTATAGACCACGACAATGCAAAACGTGGCATGGCCAAGGATGATGGTCCAGGTCGAAAACGGAATGTCCATCAACGAAAAGGCGGAACGCAGCGAAATGCCGGTGACGATCCCGGGCAAGGCAATCGGCAAGATCACCAACAGCGAAATCGCCTCGCGGCCAAAGAACTTCGCGCGACTGACGGCAGCAGCGCAAAGGGTGCCAAGGACGATGGCCAAGAGGGTGGATACAGCGCCGACGCGAACCGACAGCGACAGCGCCTGCCAGACATCGACGCGGCCCCAAGTTATGGGAAACCATTTGAGCGTCAATCCCGGCGGTGGGAATTGGTAGCTCTTGTCTTCTGTGGTGAAGGCATAAAGAAAGATCAGCAGGATTGGCAGGTGCAAGAACAGCAGGCCAGCGATGGCGAACAGCTTCAGTGGCAATGGCGCGCGCTGGTCAGAGGGCATCAAACGCCCCCATTTTGCGGGCGATCCACAGATAGACGACCATGATACCTATGGGCACCACGGCAAAAGCCGCGGCCAAGGGAATGTTGCCGGCGGTGCCTTGATGCGCATTCACCGCCATGCCGATGAAATTGCGCGAATTGCCGATGACGCCGGGGATAATGTAGTCGCCCAGCGTTAGAGAAAAGGTGAATATCGAGCCGGCCACGATACCGGGAAGCGCGAGGGGAAATATCACGTGGCGAAAGGTTTGCGCGTTGCTGGCTCCAAGGTCGCCGGAAGCTTCGATCAAATTTCCAGGCACACGTTCCAGCGCGGCCTGGATCGGCAGGATCATAAAGGGCAGCCAGACATAGACAAACACCAGGAACGTGCCGGTATAGCTGACCGAAAGCGACGGACCACCGATAATTGGAATGGTGAGAGCCTTGTCGAGAACCCACAAAAGCCCAATGGAATCGAGCAGCCAGGTGACAATGCCCTCCTTGGCAAGGATCAGTTTCCACGCATAAAGCTTGACCAGATAGGATGACCAGAGCGGCAACATGACGCCCAGATAAAACAGCGCCTTCCAACGCCCCTTGGCGTATCTCGCGGCGTAATACGCAATTGGAAAAGCCAAGATTGCCGAGGCGATGGTGACGATGCCAGCCATCAGAAACGTGCGCAGGATGATGTCAAAATTCGACGGTTTCAGAAGTTCGCCGTAGGTCTTGAGGGTGACTTGATGCGTCACCAACCCGGAAAATTCGTCGATGGAGAAGAAGCTTTGCAGCAAAAGCGCCAGAAGCGATCCAACATAAATGACACCCAGCCACAACAGCGGCGGTATCAGCAGAAGGGCAAGCAACAGCCTTGGCTGACGCCAAAATGTGTCGGAAAGCCGGTTGGTCAGGCTGGTTTCAATCATCGCCATCACGCCGGTTCCATCAGATGCAGGGCTTTTGCGTCCCAGGTCAGGCCGACCGCACTGCCTTGGTCGGGAATGGGTGAACCAGAGGGCAACATGGCGGCAATTTCGGCGGTGCCGACTGCCACGCCAAGACGGGTGCCCGAGCCAAGGTAGCGCGCCGTTGTGACATGGCCTTTCAGCAACGCCTCACCAGTGGTCAGGCGGATCGATTCCGGACGCAAACTGGCCCAGCGGTTTCCTTGTCCCAGTTGCGCCACCAATTTGGGTGCCAGCACGTTGGAAGAGCCAACAAAGTCCGCAACAAAGCGGTTCTGCGGGCGGTCATAAATGTCCGATGGCGTCCCGGACTGCACGATTTTGCCGTCGTTGAAAACTGCCACGCGATCGGCCATCGACAGGGCTTC
>JANMOK010000259.1:0-14779 GCA_031369165.1 Paracoccaceae bacterium | reverse complement strand
CCAACAGCTCATAGGGGCGCGAATAGCCTTCGGCGGACCGCAGCGCCTCGGACATTGCCACTGCTTTGCGATAGCTTTCGCGTCTGCTTAACAGTCGCTCCCATAAAGTCTGCTCGTTTCGCTCGAAGGCCAGCTCGAACAATTCGGTCTCGCTCAATTGGCACAGAGGGGAGCGCAAGGCACTGGCAAGCGACAGATCGTCAAATGGCGACGCAGTGAAGGTTAGGGCGGCGAGCAGGTCCTTTACCGCCAATTCTTCCGAAAGCTTGAACCGGTCTGCACCCGCAACCGGCAAGTTTCGCGATTTTAGGGCGTTCAGAATTGCGTGGAAGATCGGGTTGCGTGATTTGACCAGAATCAGGATGTCGCCGGGGGTGATCGCCCTTGGCCCGTCCTTTATTGGCAAAACCCCCTCTGCCAGCTGCGATTGCACCCAATCCGCGATTTTTTCGGCAAGCACGGTGACGTGGCTGTCGTCTCCCGCCGCAGGCTCGGGAACAAACCACGGCGGAATTTGCGGCAGTACCGACTTTTCCAATCGGTCCCATAATTCGATGCGACCTGCTTTTTCCGGGGTCGGCGAAAGATGCTGAACCTTGCCTTCGCTGGCTGCATGGCTGCTGGCCGCCATCACTTTATCGACAAGCTGAAGAATCGGAGGTGCCGAACGAAAAGAATACAACAATTCGCAGTCTTCCAACGCGTCGGCAATGTCGTCCAGGGCGTGAAGATAGTGCAGTTTCGCTTTGCCAAAAGCCGACGGGTCAGCACCTTGAAATGAAAAAATCGACTGTTTGGAATCGCCGACGGCAAATATCGACCGGGGCCCCGAATTGCCGCCTAACCCATCAAAGAAATCGTCCGAAATAGCTTTGATTATGTCCCATTGCGCGGGACTGGTATCCTGCGCTTCATCGACAAGAATGTGCGATATCCGGCCATCCAGTTTCGACAGAACCCAATTGGAGACCTCGGTATCAGTCAGCAGTTTTCGGGCAAGCTGAATTTGATCGTCGTAATCCAGATACCCATTGGCCGATTTCTTATCGTCATAGCGCCGCAGAAAATCGACGGCGAAATCTTGAATGGCTATAGAAGAGCTCAACGTACGCAGGGCCAGTCGAATGGGGCGATTGGTTTCAATCTGACGGGCAAGTTCGTTCGCAGGTTCGGTCAAATGCGGGTTTGCCTTTCGCACCAGGTCGGTTGCCCAGCGATCAATTTTCGCAGCGAAAGGGTTTTTTGTGCCGTTGCCATACAGGAAGCGATCCTCCAGTTCTTTCAGAACTGTGTCGGCATTTGGGTCCAAAAGAATTCGTTCTATGGCCCGCCTGGTCCTGGTATCGCTGTCGGCATCAAGTGGCAGCGCGTCGCGCATCTGACACAGCAAGCCGATTGTGTCAGGGGTCATCAAACCATCCTGCAGGTCCTGCAAATTGGCGGTCGCCGGCAAAGACAGCACTTTGCGAAAATGGCTTTCGTCGCGCTTGACCGCGAAACAAGCGCGTTTGGCGATAATCGCCTCGACCAGGTTGCCAACAGAGTCCGTGGCGTTGGACATATTGGACGCCATCGCGCCAAAGGCGGTGCCGATGTCAGATTGCGCCATCTCGCGCAGAATATCTTGAAAGATCGACCGTTTCTGCTTGGTTTCCAGCGTTGAAAATGACGGCGAAACACCGGCTTCCAAAGGGAACTTTCGCAGCACAGAATCGCAAAATGAATGGATGGTTTGTATTTTCAGCCCGCCGGGCGTTTCCAAAGCGGCTGCAAACAAGGTTCGGGCGTTTCGAAGACTTTCGTCGCTGAGCGAGTCCCTGGATTCACCCAATTCGGCAAGGCCTTCGCGCAGCTTATCGGTCGGCAGCATCGACCAACTGCCCAAAAGCTCAAACAAACGGTTCTGCATCACGGACGCAGCGGCTTTCGTATATGTCAGACACAGGATGAGTTGCGGATTGACGCCGCGCAGCAACAGCCGGGCAACGCGGCTGGTCAAGACTCGTGTCTTGCCCGAGCCGGCATTCGCAGAAACCCAAGAGCTTTTGTCTGGACGCGATGCCCGTTCCTGAGCGGCGCTGGCGTTTGCGGATAAAGTCATGCTGCCGAATCCGCGCCGGGATAATTTCCATCGCTCCACTCGCCATAGCGCGACAGATGGTCATAGTCCTGTTCGTATTTGATTGAATCTGGCCGGATGCGGGCTTGATAGGGCTGCGTTGGCAAGTCATATTTTGCGAGCAATTCGATCAGGCCGTTCCACGTTTCCGCGATTTTTTCGGCCTTCGCTTCGCGCGGCGATCCGCTTTCGCTCAGCGTTAAATACTCCAGCCGCGAAACCAGGCGCTTGCCAACATCTTTGAACGCTCCGTGTTCAACCATAGCGCCTTCCAACAGCAATTGTTTGGCAAAATTTGAAATGTCTTTAATTGTGGGAACCTGTCCGGATTTGTAATCGTAAATCAAAACTTGGCCGTCGGGTCCTAGATCGATGCGGTCGGCCTTGGCGGTCAATGTAAACGGTTGCAAGCGAGATTCGATGGCAATGTTGCCAATTGTTTCGGTCCATTTTGATTGCCCCAACTGGCGACGCTCTGTTGCGTCAAGCACGATGCGACCGGCGGCTCTTTCAAATTGCGCCAGCCAAAGTTTGCGGGAATCGGGCCATGGAAGCGCAACATTCAGTATCGTTTCAGCGGAAAACATCAGGTTGGCTTTTGAAAATTCACCCTGATTATCATAGAAATGCTGCATGATTGCGTGCAGAAGCGAACCACGTTCCATCGCCGTAGGTTCGCTGCCCAGCGGGTCCAGTTTTCTCAGCTTCAAAATATGGCGAGCATAGATCGAGTACGGATCACGTATCAGCGTTTCGATCTGGGTGACGGAAAGTCGACGCGGCCTTGCATGAACCGGCGGACATGGTACGGGCCGGGTTTGCAGCGACATTTGATGCTGGATCGTCGGGATATCGAGCAAGGCGCTAACGCTGCTGACAAGGTTGCCGCGCGCCTGCATTTTCGCAAAGGCGGATTTCCCTTCCTCGCCCAAGCCGCCGAGCAAACAAGTAATTCTTGAAAGCCACCGCGAAGGAATTGTCGGGGCATCGCCATCTTTCACGGCCCTGCTTAACACCACCTCTTTCGCCGCTGCGGCGATCTGAAAATCGTGGGCGGACAGTCCAATTTTTCGCTCCGGTGATGGCATGCCAATTTGCTGGCGCGTTTCTCGATTCAGCCACGGATCGACAGCGGGCGGTTTTGGCCAGACGCCTTCGTTCAATCCACCCAATACAATTAGATCGGCGCTCTGCATTCGCGCCTCGAGCGTGCCCCAAATGGATATTTTGGCGTTCGGAACAAACGCTTCGTTGCGAATTTCAATCGCGGCCAGTTCGCCAGATAAAAGTGACACATAATCGGCGGCCAGCATGTCACCCGCATATTCAGATTCGTGCAGGATGTTGTTCAGGCAGGCCAAGGCTTCCTCACCGTCGCTTTGCTCCCAGATGCTGGGTTCCAAGGCATCGACTCCGCTGGATAGGTTGTCGAGCAAGGTTCGGTGCATTGTGACGAATCTCGTCAGGTTTGGTTCTAGCGGCCCTTTCGCATCAAACTGCGCTGCAACCCAATCCAGCCAATGATTAAACTCTGCTGATTTGCGCCTGTCCGACCGCGCCCATCCGCGCAGAATTTCAGCGTTCAAAATTGGCGGACCGCCGCGCAAAAAATAACGTTCCAAATCGCGGACGTTCGACAGGTGCGCCAGCCTGGCGTCGCCCTGGCCACCGCACTGCGGGTGTTTCAAAGTTGCCAACAAGCGGTGTGGTTTCATGTCGCCGAAAATTACGTCGGCGGTAATTCGCAGGAAAACGCCCGCCGGCGTCAAGTTCAGCGGCGCGCCGGCGGAATCGTCAGGAATAATTCCCCACCGCGCCAAATGTTCGCTGACTCGGCGCGCCAGGTTGCGGTCTGGCGTGATCAGCGCCGACGATTTCCCTTCGTGCAAAGCTTGGCGCAGGCAAACGGCAATGGCCGTCGCCTCGTCGCGCTGAGACACCGCCTGCAGCAAGGTGATTCCTTCGGTTGCTTGATGCAAGATCGGCTTTAGGTGTGATCCGTCTTCCAGCCACTGATGTGTTGCCGGGGCCGGGCGCAGCGCCAAGGAAACAAACTGGTTTCGTGCCTGAATGCTGCTGTCTGTTGCAACCCAGAGCGGCACTTCCGCGGGGACAAAATCAATCAGTGTCTTGCGCGATAGCGCCGCGAAACGGTATTGTGGATGATCGTCCTGCAGGATGCCCCAAATTTTTGCTGGCAGTTCCCGGTCAAACCCCGGAAATATTACCGCGCCTTGCGGAAGGTTGGAAACCGCTGCCATCAATAGTGCCGTCGTTCCACGCGAACCGGTCGATCCTGCGACGATGATCGGGTTCTTTGGCGGCAATTTTTGCCATTGCGCAATCATGTGAAAAACCACGTTGCGAAGCCGCAATTCTTTTTCTGGCAAAAGCGCGTTGTGATGGTGTTCCAGCAACAGCGAAACCAGCTTTTGCCCGACTTTCCAGTGAATTGCGTCGTCAGTATCTGTCGGGTTTTTCAATTTCTGCAGGTCGACACCTTCGCCCAGCGCTTCTTCCAAAAGATCGCGCAGTGAGGTCGCAAGCTCAAATGTTGCCGAGACTCCGGCCAGTCCGGGTTCCTTCAGCAGCAGTTTCTTGACGATTTGCGCCAGAATCAATTTGGAACGCAGCGGCGGAAATTCAGGCGCAGCGTGAAAGGAAATTGCTCCGGAAAGCGAATTTGGCAGATCGGCGACCACCAATATTTTTGGCAGCAAAGTGGCGGGTCCGCTGGCGTAGATCGCCTCGATCGCGCGGGCGGAACGGCGGGTGTTGGTAATCAGCGTTACCTGTGCCAGCCCTTCACGGTTGTCGCCAAGGCGGTCATTCAGCCCCTGCACCAGACATCGGGCAAAGTCGACACCCGGCGGCAAGCAGAACAGTCTGGGCGCTTCCTGTTGTGGAAACAGCGCTTTCATTTTGCGGCCAATTCGTTTGCCAAGGCGAGTGCTTTTGGATCGCCAACATCAAGCCAGCCGCCGTCATATACAACGCCAAAACATTTGCGGCTTTCGATCAGTTTCTCCCAAATCTTTAACGTCGAAAATACCTTTTCGGGCCAATTTCGAAATGCCTCGGTCTTGAGGATCTGGGCGCCAGTGTACATGAAAGGTGCGTGTCTGGCCTTGTCGGGCCACGAAATCTGCCCGTCGGGCGCAAGTTCAAAATCGCCTTTTCGTTGCGGGTCATTCGTTACCGCCACGGGCGCGAGCAACAATAGCGCGTCCATTTTCGAGGCATCCCAATTTTCTGCCAAGGCATTGAATGGGTTGGCTCCTTGCCAGAATACGTCGGAATTCAGCGCAAAAACCACTTCTTCGTCAAAATGCTGAAGGGCGTTTTTCAAACCTCCACCAGTTTCAAGTACTTGGTCGCTTTCGTCTGACACAATGATTTTGGGGCTGGTTCGGGCAGTCAGGGCATTGCGTACCATATTGCCGCGATAATGGATGTTGACCACTGCCCGTGGAATGCCCGCCCCCGACACCACGTCCAACGCGCGATCCAGCAAAGTTGCGTTGCCCACGCGCAGCATCGGCTTTGGAATATCCCGCGTCAGGTCACCCATACGGGTCCCAAAACCGGCGGCATAGACAATTGCAGTGCTGGAAATGCCATTCATTGACAGAATTTTGCCCAAAGCGATTCTCTTGAGGGTTCCGGGAAGGTGTTCTGCAAGTAGTGCCGTAACCCGCTCAGCGCGGGATGTTCAAGATTTCTGCGCAAATATGCCCAAACGCGGGGAACATAAGCAAGATACTGGTGTTTGCCATGCAACGTTGCCAACTGCGCGAATATCCCAAGAATGCGCAATTGGCGCTGCGCCCCCAGAGCCGCGTAATCGGCAAGAAACTGTGACCGGCTGGCTGCGCTTGTTGGGTATGTGGCCAATATTTGGGCTTCGAATTCGCGGTCGATATCGCGTCGCGCATCTTGCAGCAGCGAGACCAGATCATACGCTGGGTGACCTATCAGCGCGTCCTGAAAATCAAGCAGGCCGACCCGTGCTGCGTCGCTGCGGTTTCGCAGCCAGACCAGATTTTCGGCGTGAAAATCGCGCAGGACAACCACGCGGTCACCCAAGTTCAACAACTCAAGCGATGCCGCAAGATGGTGTTGAAACATTCTGGCATGCTCTGAATTGCCAGGTTCAGGAGCGAAATATTCAAAAAATATCTGGGCTTGCGATGCTAAATGGGCTGCAGTTTGTTTGGCCAATACGGTGCCATGCAGCAGTTCTTGTGGCGGTGTTTGCCGATGGAGTTGGTGCAGCACCGCTGTGGCTGCGGAATATAGTTCAACCTGCATACGTGGCTGCTTTTCACACAGCGTTAAAAAAACTTCGTCGCCCAAATCTTCGACGATAAGGCGTCCGTTTTCCGCATCGGCGAATATGATTGCGGGTGCGCTAAATCCCCTGGTGCACAGCCAGGTTGATAGTGCGGCAAAGGACTTGGTCACCGTATTGGGCAACTGCGCAGCATCCATCAGAATTGCCCTGCCCCAAGGCACTGGCCCGTCGCTCAACCGATAATACCGGCGCTTGGACGCGTCTCCTGCCAGCGGCGTAATCTTGGCCGATGACCAGCCTGCGTGCTGCAAGAATTGCCGGGAATCCGCGCTGATTTCAGGCACCAAAACTCTCCATCAGCGCGGGCAGCCAGGGCCAATTTCCAGCTGTATTAATCTTGGCCTTACGCAGGCTTTCGTCGACGAAATCGGGCTGCAGGTCGATGGAGATACTTTTCAGCGGCGTGTGATGCTCCAGCAGTTCGGGCCATTCGATCAGGGCAATTGTGTTTGAGAGTGCGTCATCCAAACCTAGATTGGCCATGTCCTGGCCGCCCTGCAACCGGAACAAATCGACGTGCCATATTTCCCCAACAGGGGATGAATAGCTTTGAACCAGCGTGAAGCTGGGCGAAGGAACGTCGGTCTCTGCGCCACAAAGATATTTGATGATTGCGCGGGCAAGCAGGCTTTTGCCTGCGCCAACCGGCCCCGATAAAAGCAATGCGTCGCCGGGCAGCAGTTTTGCTGCAAGGGTTTGCGCAAAAATAACAGTTTCTTGCGGGTCTTTCAAATCAAAGTGGTAATTCAAACGTTGGTACCAAACTGCATGTCGCTGCGTTTGGAAACTGGCCAAACAATTGGGGTGATGCAAGTGCCGCTTGAGTACTTTTGTTTGGCTTAAGTTTTACAAGGCATCAATTGCCTGAGGCCGGATCGAAAACCACAAGAGTCGAACCATCAGGCATTGCAGAGATCGAACATCGGATGTTGTCGCCATTGACCCGCGAGATATCGGCATACCACGGTGCGCGGGCGGAGTACCCGCCGACAAATTCGCGCAGTTCACCCCAAAATGAATTGGGCTGGCACTTTGTGCGCCATTCGTTTGTCAACAATGTCAGGGTCCGGCTGGCGCCTTCGTGCGCTGCTGTTTCGTCCCAAATCTCGAACAGCGCCTTGTTGGAGCAGACCAGAGTTCCGGCGGGGTCAAATATCGCGATTCCTTCCGACAGTTCGGGCATGATGGCGTTGAGCAACGCCAATTCGTTGCGCAGATTGCCCTGCGTCTGTGTTTGTTCGGTGATGTCTTCAAAGATGAAGGCGGCCGAATCGACTGAATGTGATCGTCCGCTAACCCGAATGGTGCGACCGTTGGGTATTTGCCAGACTTCTTGGTAGTTTTCCGACGGGCCGACATTTTCCATTGCATTGCGCAAACGCCGCCAATCGTGAAATTCGCGCGGTGTTGGTATTTTCTGCTCGGAGCGCAGCTTGTCGAGAAACTCGCGCAGGGTTGGCATGCTGGCGAACCAAACCGAGTCCATTTCGAAAATATCGGATAGGGCGGGATTGAATATGACGAGTTTTCGATGAGCGTCGAAAATCGCTACGCCTTCGGCAATATGGGCAAAGGTCTGGGCAAGTACCAGACGCAGCTTTTCATTGGCCAATTCGGCTTGGACGATTTCGTCGGCTGGAAACGCAAAGCCTATTTTTTCAAGGTCCGGTCGCTGTACTTGCAGGATTTCAAACCATTTCGAAATTTTGGGCGCAAATAGCCTTTCTCGTACGCCGCCCCTGATGACGCCTTGCCGAACGGTTGCGGTTGATGGGTTGGAAGGTACGTTGGCACGCAACCAGTCATTGCCGCCCGCCGCCGTGAATGCCGCGTTAAAGAATCGCAGACTGTTTTTGTCGTCAAGTTTCCAGACCGGAAATGGGCAGATATCCAGATCATCAATGCGGGAAGCCTTGCACTTTGCCAACGCGTCCTGCCCTCGCACGGCACCTTGCTGGGCGCCAGCCTGGAACGGGAATATTGACGGCTCTAAATTTGGGCCCAAAGGGCGCTTAAGCTTGTTCCTGTGGTTGGGAATCGCTTCGCGCTGGCCCACCCAGTAGGCCAGCCAATTGAAGATGATGCTGGCCGCAAAAGCAGTAAGTTCGACCGAATAATTTTCCAACAAAAAATGTTCCCGCCGGACTTTGGTGGATAGTCCTGGCTGGATAGCTGGGCGCGGTTAAAGTGAAGTTAAAATCAAATCGGCTGGTTCTTGCCCAGTGACCCGCGCACTTTGCCGCGCTCAACTTCGATCGCGCCGCGCCGCCAGGCAACATCAACGACGGCACCCGTCGCGCGGCTTAAATCACCGTGGATATTAAGGTCGCTTTGCGCGCTCGGCAGATCGGAACCGTTGGCAAACGTCAGCTTCGCGCCGGAGCGTTCAAGCAATGTTTTGGCAATAAACAATCCCAGGCCCATACCTTCATATTCGGGCCGCAGCCTTTCCGGGCGCAGCAAGCCTTTGCGCTGACGCACAAATGGATCGCCGATTCTGCCAATCAGATCAGGCGGATAACCTTGGCCATCGTCACCAACTTTGACCCGAATCGAGGTGGCGGTCCAATCGATATCGATCCAGACCGTGGTCCGGGCAAAATCTACTCCATTTTGAACCAGATTGCGAATGCCATGGATTATTTCGGGTTGCCGCGAAATTTCCGGCTGCTCGGGAACTTGCTGCAGGTCTTGGGGAATGCCATCGACCCGTATCACCACTTTCTTGCCGCGGTTTTTGTGCGGTTCGGCGGCCTCTTCAATCACCGCCGAAATTGGCGCGTGTTGCAGATGCGCGTCGTCTTTGCCGCGCTGACCCATTTCGGCAAGAATAATTCGGCACCGATCCGTTTGGGACATGATCAGATTTGCGTCGGCGAAAAGTTCTGGCTGATCCTTCAACTCTTGGGCAAGTTCGGATGCCACCAGTTTGATTGTTGCCAAGGGCGTGCCAAGTTCGTGCGCCGCAGCGGCAACAACGCCGCCAAGCGCGGTAAGGCGCTGTTCGCGACCAAGCGCCATCTGCGTGGCGCTTAGCGCTTGTGACATCAAAAAAGTCTCCACAGTTACACGCCGCGCGTAACTGCCGGTGAAAACAATTCCGATGGTCAGTGATGCCCACATTCCATAGGTGAACAGCCGCGCCTGTTCCAAAATAATGCCGTCGCTCATGCGAAGCGGCCAATAGAAAAACACCAATATTGACACCAGCAGCACGGCGCTCAACCCAACCACCAGCGTGGCGCGCAGTGTCAAGGCTGTGGCCGAAATAATAACCGGCGCAAGGATGAGGACGGCGAACGGATTTGTCAGCCCGCCACACATCGCCAGCAGCGTGGCAAGCTGGAAAAGGTCGAACAGCAGGGTCAGGGTCGCGTTGCGTTCGGAGAGGCGCTTGTTTTGCGGATAGACCACTGTCGAGGTAATGTTGAACGCAACCGACAAGCCAATCGCCAGCGCACAAAGATCAAGTCTCAGGTCCAGACCAACGATCCAGGTGGCGGCAATGACGGCGGCGATCTGGCCGCTGACCGCCAGCCAGCGCAGGCCGATCAAGGTGCGCAATCGCACCCATTCGCTGCGCGCCTCGTTGTTGAGATACCCAATCGGATTTTCAGCCATGCCTATTTCTATCAGGCAGTTAAGGCGCGGCCAAGCCAGTCGCGGCGGCGGCGATTTGGTGGATTGCCAATTGGTGCTGGAGTGGGATTATGCGACCAATTCGAATAGGAACGGTTATGGTCCGATATCTGGCTGTCTTTGCTGCATGTGCCGTTGCATTTGGTTTGGCGACCGGCGCTTGGCTAATTTATGCCGCGCGATCAGAAGACCGGTTTGCCGCTTGCCGAACATCACGTGTGGCGGGTCAAGCAACGCTTGGTGGGCCATTCACCCTGACCAACCAGCAAGGCCAACAGGTAACCGACAAGCAAGTTATCGACCGGCTTAGCCTCATCTATTTTGGCTATTCGTTTTGCCCAGATGTTTGCCCGTTGGATATGACACGCAATGTCGAGGTATCGCGGTTGCTCAAGGAACTGGGTGTCGATCTAAAGCCAGTTTTCATATCCATCGACCCAGAGCGCGATACACCCGGGGCGTTGACGGAATTTGCAGAATATGTCGACCCTTCGCTGGTCGCACTTTCCGGTACTGCGGAACAAACGTCGGTCGTCGCCAAGGAATTTGGTGTCTATTACGCCAAGGACAGCGAGGACCCAGACTATTTGATGAGCCATTCGGTGCAGTCATACTTGATGCATCCTCAATACGGTTTCCTCGAATTTTTCCCCCGTGAAATTCGTGCTGAACCGATGCGTGATACAATCGCATGCTTTGCCGCAAAATTGTGAGGTTTGACGTAAGCCTCGCGCCCCATTACTGAATTGTAATCAACACGGGGAACGTCATGCCGGAAAATGAAGTCGAGCTAGGGCCAGACAAATCGTTGCTGCTACTCGACGACGATGAGCCATTCCTGACCCGCCTTGGCCGGGCAATGGAAAAGCGCGGCTTTGAAGTGGTGTTGGCGAAAAGTGTCGCCGAAGGCCGGGCAATCGTCACCACAAAGCCGCCCGCCTATGCGGTGATCGATTTGCGTCTGGAGGACGGAAACGGATTGGACGTGGTAGAAGCATTGCGTGAACGCCGGCCTGCCTCGCGCATTGTGGTGTTAACCGGCTATGGAGCCATCGCTACCGCCGTTGCCGCAGTCAAAATTGGCGCGGTTGATTATCTGTCTAAACCGGCTGATGCCAACGACGTAACCAACGCCTTGCTGCAGCGCGCCGACGACAAACCGCCGCCGCCGGAAAACCCGATGTCGGCCGACCGTGTGCGTTGGGAGCATATCCAGCGCGTCTATGAATTGTGCGACCGCAATGTTTCCGAAACCGCGCGGCGGCTGAGCATGCACCGCCGTACCTTGCAGCGCATTTTGGCGAAACGCAGTCCGAAATAGCCGGGACGCTACCGTATAGATTGTGCAGTAGTTAACGGCGGTCAATTTTCGCAACCTAGGGTAGACAAACTCGCCTTTTTGGTGTGTATTGTGGCGATGACACACGCACAATCGAATATCGCCGCGCTCGAAACCCAATTTCCGCATTACCTTGAGCATTCCGGCGTTCGCATTCCCTTTGACGCCCAAATCATCACGCCGGCGATTGAAAACGCCATCCGCAGCGGCGCGTTTGAGGCCGAGGAAGCCAGTGAAATTCCCGATATTGTTCTGCCCGGCGACCGGGTTTTAGAAATTGGCGCGGGCATTGGTTTCATCTCTACGCTGCTGGCACGCCAGCCTGAAGTTGCTCGCATTGTCGCGGTGGAAGCGAACCCGAACCTGATGCCGTATATGGAACGGTTGCATACAGAAAACGCGGTGGACAAAGTTGAACGCCGCAACGTGGTGCTGACAAATTCCGCCGACACGCAAATGACCTTCTACTTGCGCCGTGATTTTTGGATGGGTTCGCTCAGCAAAGGGCCGAATCCTTATGAATCGTCAGTTTCGGTGCCGACGCAAAGCTTGAATGACCTGTTACGATCCGAGCAAATTTCGCTGATCGTCTGTGATATTGAAGGGGCCGAGACTTATCTGTTCGACGGCGCCGACCTATCGGGCGTTGATCGGATCTATCTGGAAATCCACGATCATGTCACCGGCCTTTGCGGCGTACAGCGACTGTTCCGCACCATGACAGAGCAGGGCTTTGCTTTCGACCCGCGCCATTCTTCGGGTTCAATAGTACTTTTCCGCCGCACTTCCGAAAATGAAGTGCTGCGTCCCTACAACGGCTGAATTCGGCCACAAAGTCGGTGATTATCCTGCGCATTGTCGATTCATTCGACTGACAAAGGTGTGAAGGGATAGAAAATGCGCCTGATTTCAACGCTGGCCGTGCTGATGATGTCGGCACAGGTTAGTTTTGCTGACAATTTGAATCGGCAGGTTACAATCGCAAACGACACCGATTTTGTGATGATGAACTTTTATGCCTCCAATCGAGATTCCTCCAGCTGGGAAGAAGATATTCTCGGCAACGGCACGATTCCCGCGCATTCCGAACTTTTGATCAATATCGACGACGGCACCGGCTATTGTCTGTATGATTTCAAGGCGGTGTTTGACGACGGCGACGAAGTTGAAGAACGCGGCGTGAATGTTTGCGAAACGGGTCGCTGGACGGTCAACTGATATCGCTGTTCGAGCAAATGGAGTGGGGCGATACCTGAAGTCAAAACCAAAGTCACCGATGCAAGCGTCGATGACTTTCTGAAATTGATCGAAAATCCACTGCGCCAGAAAGACGCGGAGCAAGTTTGTGCCCTCATGGCGCGTGTGACGGGACAGTCGCCCCGAATGTGGGGCGACAGCATTGTCGGTTTCGATATCTATTCTTATCAACAGCGCGATGGCACAGTGGCCACTTGGCCGATGGCGGCATTTTCGCCGCGCAAGGCGAATTTGACCGTCTATATCATGCCGGGGTTTGCAGATTTTGGCGATCAACTCGCCAAGCTGGGGCCGCACAAGGTTTCAAAATCCTGCCTTTACCTGACGAATTTGCAGAAAAATGATTTGGGTGCGCTCGAATCGATTGTCCGCGCGTCATATGAATGGATGCGCAAAAAATATGGCGGCCAAAAATAACTACGCCCCGACCTTTCGATCGGGGCGTTATTTTGCGCAAGGTTAGCCGCGCACTCTTTTCATGATCATGCCAACGACGATTTGAACGACCAAACCGCCAAGACCGCCGGCTGCCAAGTTTGCCACAAGCGATCCCATGTCCACACCAGACGCTGCAGCATCAACCGGTGCCGACGTTATCAGATTATTCAGCAGCATACCGCCGCCAAGACCACCAACTGCACCAGCGATCAAGTTACCAATCGACCCCATACTGGAGTTTTTAGCAACTGCACCGCCTGCTGTACCGCCAATGGCCCCGCCGATGATTTGCGAGATGAAGGCTTCCATAGTATCCCCTTCGGTTTGTTATGCTTCGGAGTGTTCACGGAAAAATCATCTAAACAAGCATGGCGTAGGTTTTGCGGTATTTGTGCATGAATCTGTTGCGAATCTGAGTCACTTTACGGCGAATGACATGCCTTTGCGGTCAAACTCGTCCTTCAACGCTAACAGACGGTCAGTTATGTCCAGTCGGTGGCAATAGTTATCAAGGGCCTGGCGTGAATTTCTCGCACCATATACGCCGATTGAGATGGAATTGTAGGCTTTTCGGAGGATTTTCATTTGTATTCTCGAACTTTTTTAAATGGTTACTAAACACAGTCGTCAAAGCACTTGATTGCCGAAACGACTGCGTAAAAGATGCTTGCGAATTTAGGCGGCATTGCGCTGCGATTGTGGTGATTTTTGGGATGTTTGGGGTTGTCAAACCGAAGTCTCCGCCGTATATCCCGCTCAACATCGGCGCTGGCTTCCAAACCCAGCTCCACCGGAAGTTCGAACGGGCCGGGTGCCCGTTTTTTTATGGCCAAGGGAAATTCGTGTCTGATCTCATCGCCAAAGCAGCGATTGACCGCAAGCTTGCCGCGATAGTCGCCCCGATTATCGAGGGGCTTGGCTATGAGCTGGTGCGTCTGCGTTTTATGGGCGGCCATACCCCGACACTGCAGATCATGGCCGACAAGCCCGATGGCGGCATCGAGGTCGATGATTGCTCGAAAATCAGCCACAACATTTCCGCCGTTCTGGATGTCGAAGACCCGATTGAGGAAGAATACACCTTGGAGGTTTCCTCCCCCGGCATCGACCGCCCGCTAACCCGGTTGAAGGATTTTGAGACTTGGGCCGGATACGAGGTCAAACTTGAAACCTCGGAACTGATCGAAGGCCGCAAGCGCTTCAAGGGCGTTTTGCACGGCGTGCAAGACGGCGAAATTCTGATCGAAATTCCCGAAGGCACTATTGGCCTGCAATTCGATTGGCTGGTCGATGCCAAACTGGTTTTGACCGACGCTTTGATCGCCGAAATGCTGAAAGCGCGCAAAGACAAGGGCTTTGATGAAGCCGCATTTGATGACATCGAGACCGAAGAACACGAAGAGGAAACACCATGAGCGTTACATCCGCCAACCGGCTGGAACTGTTGCAAATCGCCGATGCCGTCGCCCGCGAAAAGCTGATCGAGCCGGGATTGGTGATTGAGGCGATGGAAGAGAGCTTGGCGAAAGCCGCCCGTTCTCGTTACGGCGCGGAATACGACATTCGTGCCAAGATCGACCGGAAATCCGGTGAATTGCACATGACGCGCGTGCGCACTGTCGTCGCCGAGGTC